>JAFVEU010000017.1 GCA_017475845.1 Lachnospiraceae bacterium
CTTGATTTCGGGTGCGGGGTAATAGGCCCCGTACCCGGAGAGCTGCGAAAGCAGCGATTTTATAACGAGCAAAAAGCGAAGCGTTTGCGAGTATAACAAAATAATCAAGATAATCCACCACCTTCAGGTGGTGGAAATGATCGCTTTGAATTATCAGACAGAATAAGAGGTAAGCATTTTGGAAGAAACATATTTTGACCGAATAAATGAAGTGGACTTAAAGCAGACCATGGAGTCCTCTTACATCGACTACGCCATGAGCGTTATCGCAGCCCGGGCGCTGCCGGATGTAAGGGACGGCTTGAAACCCGTACAGAGGCGTATCCTCTACTCCATGACGGAGCTGAATAACACTCCGGACAAGCCCCACAGGAAATGTGCCCGTATAGTCGGAGATACCATGGGTAAATATCATCCCCACGGAGACAGCTCCATATACGGTTCTCTTGTAAATATGGCCCAGGAGTGGTCCATGAGATACTGTCTGGTGGACGGTCACGGAAACTTCGGATCCGTGGACGGAGACGGGGCCGCCGCCATGCGATATACAGAGGCCAGGCTTTCAAAGATCTGTATGGAGATGCTTGCGGATATCAACAAGGATACCGTGGATTTCATACCGAACTTCGACGAGACTGAAAACGAACCCACCGTACTTCCCGCCAGATTCCCAAACCTCCTGGTAAACGGTACCACCGGTATCGCCGTTGGAATGGCCACCAATATTCCGCCTCACAATTTACGGGAGATCATCAATGCGGTGAATCTCCTTATCGACAATAAGGTAAACGAAGACAGGGATACGGAGATAGAGGAGCTTTTACGTATAGTAAAGGGGCCGGACTTCCCCACGGGAGGCACTATCCTCGGAAGCCGGGGAATAGAAGAGGCCTACAGGACCGGAAGGGGCAAGGTTGTAGTCAGGGCTGTTACCGATATAGAGACCATGGATAACGGAAAGTCCAGGATAATCGTGACGGAGCTTCCTTATCTGGTAAATAAATCAAAGCTCTTAAAGAATATTGCGGATCTGGTAAAGGACAAAAAGATCGACGGTATCACGGATCTCCGGGACGAATCCGACCGTGAAGGCATGAGAGTTGTTATAGAGCTCAGGCGTGACGTAAACTCCAATATCATATTAAACCAGCTTTATAAGCACACCCAGCTCCAGGACAGCTTCGGGATAATCATGCTGGCCCTGGTAAATAACGAGCCCCATATCCTTAACCTCCTTGAAATGCTGAAATGCTACCTTAAGCATCAGGAAGAGGTGGTGAGGAGAAGGACTCAGTTTGATCTGAACAAGGCTGAAGAGAGAGCCCATATATTGGAGGGACTCCTTAAAGCCATTGACGCCATTGATGAAGTAATAAGGCTTATCCGTTCCAGCAATACCGTGGCAGAAGCAAAGGAAAAGCTCATTGATTTCCTTAAGATCGATGACGTGCAGGCCTCCGCCATTGTGGAAATGAGGCTTCGCGCTCTTGCAGCCCTGGAAAGGGAAAAGCTGCAGAACGAATATGACGAGCTGCAGAAGAAGATCGCCGAATATAAGGAGATCCTCGCAGATCCGAAGAAGCTCCTTATGGTGATCCGTGAAGAGATTACAGAGATCGCTGAAAAGTTCGGAGATGAGAGAAGGACCTCCATAGGCTTTGACGCCTTTGATATCTCCATGGAGGACATGATCCCCAGGGAAAATACGGTTCTTGCCATGACTTCTCTCGGCTATATCAAGCGTATGTCCGTAGACAACTTCTCCGCCCAGAACCGGGGAGGAAGGGGAATAAAGGGTATCACCACCATAGAGAACGATTATATCGAGGATCTTTTGATGACCACCACCCATAACTATGTCATGTTCTTTACCAACATGGGAAGGGTGTACCGCTTAAAAGCCTATGAGATCCCCGAGGGTTCAAGGAATGCAAGAGGCACGGCGATCGTGAACCTCCTTCAGCTATCACCCCAGGAGAAGATAACAGCTACCATTCCCATAAAGGACTATGAGGAGGACAGATACCTCTTTATGGTGACAAAGAAGGGAATCGTAAAGAAGACCAGGGCAAAGGAATTTGCAAATGTCCGTAAGAACGGGCTTTTCGCCATTAACTTAAGGGAAGATGACGAGCTGGTGGAAGTAAAGCATATCCGGAATGGCGAGGATATCTTTATCGTCACAAAATACGGTATGTGCATAAGATTTAAGGAAAGTGATGTGCGCAGCACCGGACGTACCGCCATGGGCGTTATCGGAGTTAACCTTATAGACGGTGATGACGTGGTGGGAATGCAGCTCATGAGCCAGGGTGAAGCCCTGCTCCTTGTTACCGAGAACGGTATAGGAAAGAGAACTGCCCTCTCCGAGTTCCATGTACAGAGAAGGGGCGGAAAGGGCGTTAAGTGCTACAAGATCACCGAAAAGACCGGAGATGTAGTGGGCGTAAAGGCCGTTAATCCCGATCACGAGGTAATGCTGATAACCGACGCCGGAGTCATCATTCAGATAAGGGCCAATGATATTTCAGAATACAGCCGTATCACCATGGGCGTTAAGCTCATGAACCTGGATGAGGGCGTAAGGGTTGCAAAGGTCGCCAAGGTCAGGGAAAAGCTCTCCGACGGAAATGATGAGATCGATGATGTGGAGAAGGAAAAAGAAACCGGCACAGAAACTGATGCCGGTGAAGATACGGTAACGGAGGAACCGCAGTAAGTTCAGCGGTCATATAGGTTTCCCCCGGCTGTGTCAGCTACGACGATACAGGGAAAGTCTTCCACATAGAGTTTTCGGACAGCTTCGGTTCCGAGGTCATCATAGGCTATGACCTCGGAACTTTTTATACATTTGGAGAGCAGGGCGCCGGCGCCGCCGATGGCGGCAAAATATACCGCCTTGTTCCTAACTACAGCATCCAGCACTTCCGGGGTACGCTTACCTTTGCCTATCATCCCCGCCATCCCCAGATCCAGGAGTCTGGGGGTATATTTATCCATACGGCTTGCGGTGGTGGGACCTGCACTGCCTATCACGCGCCCGGGTCTTGCGGGGCTTGGCCCCATGTAATATATGATATTTCCCTTTATGTCAAAGGGAAGGGTGCCGTCCTTATCAAGGCTTTCATCCATCCTTTTATGGGCCGCGTCCCTGGCGGTAAATATGGTTCCGGTAAAGATCACCTTATCCCCGATCCTTAGTTTTTCAGCGTATTCCTTTGTAAGAGGCAGATCTATCCTGTATTCCATGGTATTTAGTAAAACTCCTTTCCTTATTTTCCGGAAACTATGACGGGTTCCCGGACTTTTTCCCGAAAAACCGGCTTATTTCGGGGTAAGACACAAGTATATGTTTCACAGCCGGACTAACCACTATATTTAGATTTCATTATCCACAACTTATCAACATTTTGTTTATAACTTAAGAAAAAACGTGAAACATAACAACTGTTGACTGAACCCGGTCCGCAGGGCTCTCAGGCGGGTTTTATCATCCTGCAGCAGTTCTTCAGATGATCCTTGTGACATGCCGGTTCACATGGCAGCAGATATTTACTGCCACCGGCAGTCCCGCTATATGGGTGGCATAGGTATTGATATTTACAGCAAAGGCGGTGGTATTTCCACCAAGCCCCCCGGGTCCTATGTCCGTCTCATTTACCATGTCTAACAGCTCTTTTTCCAGCGCTGCTATATGGGGAAGCTCCGAATTCTTACCGGCCTCCCTGGTAAGAGCCTGTTTTGCAAGAATCGCCGCCTTTTCAAAATCCCCGCCTATTCCGACTCCCACTACCACGGGAGGACAGGCATTGGGGCCTGCATCCTTTACTGCAGTCAAAACGGCATCTTTTACGCCTTCAACCCCCTGGGCAGGTTTCAGCATAAAGACACGGCTCATGTTTTCACTGCCGAAGCCCTTGGGAGCAAGAGTCAGCTTTATCTTATCCCCGGGAACGATCCGCACATGGATCACGGCGGGAGTATTGTCCCCGGTATTCTCCCTGATAAGGGGATCCGACACCACGCTCTTCCGTAAATATCCTTCGGTATAGCCCTTTTTTACACCGGCATTTACTGCCTCTTCCAGATCTCCTCCGGTAAGATGCACATCCTGGCCGATCTCCATAAAGAGCACCGCCATTCCCGTATCCTGGCAGATGGGGATCATATCTTCTCCTGCTATTTTCAGGTTTTCCTTCAACTGGGAGAGGATCTCCCTTCCCACAGGGGAATCTTCCCTTTCCGCAGCGGCATAAAGCGCTTCCTTCATGTCCTCCGACAGGAAGTGGTTCGCTTCAATGCACATTTCAGCAATGTTTTCCGTAATGAGTGATACATCAAATTCTCTTGTCATAGTTTATTCCTTTATCCTCAGTATTATTCCGTGTTTATTCCGGTGTACTGACACATTCAAATTCGGAAGGAAATCCCCGCTTTTCAGTCCGGGATCACCAGTCCTCCGGTCCGTGCCTTTACGGCAAGCTCAAGCCTCGAGCGGAAACCGGTTTTCTGGAGCATATTGGTGATATGGAGTTTTACGGTACGCTCCTTTGTACCGAGTTTTTCCGCAATCTCTTTATTGGAGGCACCATCGGTCAGTTCTCTTAGGACTTCGATCTCTTTTTCGGTAAATTCGGTACTGACAGCATTACCCAGCTTTATTACCGGGGGACTGTCGGGATAGACAGACTCCCCGCCCATGGTACGTCTCATGACTTCAAGTATGGGCTGTTCCTGAATGTCCTTATACCAGAAGCTCTCCACACCGATCTTTCGCGCTCTGTCAATATATGTTACTTCGGGCATGGAGGTGATCATAAGGATCTTCGTTTCCGGACGGATATCCTTTATCCTTTGGGCCGCCGAGAGTCCGCTCTGGCCTGACTGCATAACGATATCCAGGATCGCAAGATCCACATATCTCTTGCTGACATAGTCCACAGCGCTGCCGGCATCCGGAAAAGAACCGGCAAGTTCAAAGTCTTCCGAAGAAGCGATGACATCCCCGATAAACTGTCTGGACATTAAAAAGTCCTCTGCGACCAGTACTCTGTATGGCTTCATTCTTTGTACCCTGCTGCAGGCAAGAGTATCAACCGGTGACGTGCCTGCGTATCACCGATGGTCATAGGTCACTTGACTTTCCGCAAATGACGGTTCTGAATAGTTACGAAACATTTTGTTTCAAACCTTCTCCTTAGGGAAAGTAAGTATCATATTGAATCCCGTCAGCCACTCGATCTCCATTGTACCGCCGATCTCACAAACAAGCTGCCTTAGGTTCTTCAAACCGCCTTTTTCAGTGATTTCTCCCCGGGGGTGTTCCCCGTTATTTGTAAAGCTGATCCTGTAGGAACCGGGGTCTTCTTTAATGTCAACATATACCTTACTGCCCCCGGCGTGCCGGAGGACATTTGTTATATGCACGGTAAGAGCTGTATCAAGAACCCTTTTAATATCCCTGTCATCGGGAATCTCGCCGGACAGCTTTATATCGACACCCATGCTTTCGGCCTGGGATATGAAATATGACGTATCCCCTGCAATGGCCTTTGGCTTATCATAAGGAGGAGCAGCCGACATTTCTTTGACGATATGATCCCACTCGTAAAGGATCTCTTCCCTTGTCATTTTCTTTTTACCGGTCAGATACGCTTTTGTCAGGAGAAGGCATCTGCCCAGACTGTCATGGATCCCGGTCTTGGCCGCAAGGACCTCCTTTTCAAGGGAAAGATAGGATGCGATCTCCTGCAGACCATAGCCTGTATTCCTGTATGATGCAGCAGAGAGCCCCTTTCCGGGAAGGGCAGGGCAGGATGCCGACAGCCGAAGCTTCCAGGTGTCATCCTCATCATATATCCTTATCTTTGCTCCAATAGCATCGAAAAGCTCTTTATCTGCCAGGGGATAAGGGTTATCAGTGTTCAAGGGGGTACCACTGAGATCCATATCGGCTTCAACCGTGAGTATGAAAGATACCGTATCCTCTGTCTTTTCGGTCACAAGCTTCACATAGCAGGCGCTGAGTACTCTGCAGGAGATGTTCTTTAAGAGTTCGAGGATACCGGATATAAGGAGCATGGGCACATCCACACTGTCCCCGCTTTCTTCAAAGCCTGCGCTGATCTCCGAAAAGTCAAAATAATCAAGGGCTTCCCGTACGGCAAGGGACAGCTCAGAGGAGCTTAAGAGACCTGATTCCGAAGTGATGAGCTCAAGGTTTGCCCTTCTTTTAATGTATATGCCTATAAATGAAATGCGTTTGATCCCCTTTTGGAAGGCATCATCACCGGCGTCCCGGATCCTCTCAAGAATATCCTCTATCTCCACGATCTCCCTGCTGACGGTACCGGATATCCCGTCACTTATCCAGGCTCTGTCCTTTGCAAGTGAGACCGTGGGGATGAGACCGACTGAGATCATAGCTTCCCAGAACCCAATGTAAAGCAGTACATAGACCTCCTGGATGTTATAAAGGGAATTGCCGTTAACAGAGGGGCTGGAGCCTTTGCATATCATATAATACCATAGCCAGAGAAGGCCCCCGAAAACCTCAATGGCTGCCGGTATGATCCAATACTTTCTGTAGGCGGAAAGAATGCATTTTCTGATGGCTATGATGAATGAAGACAGCATGAGGGCCACATACCAGATGATGATCAGATAATAAAAAACCCCCATGGTGCTGTATTCCTCGTCTCCCACATACCAGATCTTTATGGCCAGGCCGTGTATGTCATTTGTAAGCACGATGGTAAGAAGCAGGGCGCAGATCAGGCTTAAGACCGTAAACAGCCGCCGGTATCTTTTCCTGTCCCTGCCGCCGATGGAAAGACAGATCATCAGTGACAGAAGGGGTGTGATAAGGATGGGGATATAGTACCCGTACCACATTAATCTGTGGGGAAAGGTAAATTTGGGAACAAGACTGTATTTGATAAACCTCAGAATGAAAAGCAGGGTCAGTAACATCCCGCCAAGACTCATATTTCGTTTTATGTACTGATCCGGAATCTCATCCTTAAGGGAGTATACCCAGAAAAGGATGAGCAGGGTATAAGAATAGGTTGTAACATTCTTAATGGGGATGAAGTGACAGAAATATCCGCCCCAAAGGGCTGTGACCAATGCCCATGCGATGAGTATCCATTCGGTTTTTAACCTGCCTTTAACCATATATGATCTCCGGTATGAATGATATCAACAGCAATAGTATCTCACATATTCTCTATACTGGCTATGAACAAATGTACACTTTCAGAAGCTGATACCATTTTCAAAGGAAATTCGTATGCAAAGCGGACAGACCTGTACTTTAGTACATATTGCAAACCCTGAATGTATGGCAAAATAAAATAGTATGTTCAGAATTCTTATCATAGAAAAGTGCCCGGAAGCGCCGATCGGAGGCTCCGGGAGAAATAACAGTCATTGGAGGAGAAGGAATGTTTAAGGCAGTGATCAGAAGGATATTGAGCGTGGTTAAGGTTGTATTTCGGAGATTTTTCAGTATTGTCCTGTCAGTGATGCTTGTATTTTCAACATCCGGCGTGACGGAGTGCTTTGCGGAGAATGTTTCCCACGAGGAAATACCGGCTGAGGAAACGGTCTCCGTAGAAAGTATTAATGTCGGAGAAGAGCCGGGATCTGACGGCGATACCGTAAGCAGCGACGAAAAACCGGAGTCTGAGGGCGATACCGTAAGCAGCGATGAATCAGGAGATAAGGAAGATACTGAGTCTCCGGACGGATCCGGTTCCGAAGAGGACCCGCCTGCAGATGATACAGCCTCGGGTGGCTACGACCTTTCTGAAGATAATAAAAAACCTGCAAATACCGTAAGTTCCGACGATACAACGTCCGTAAGCGCAGATACCATCCTCCCCGTAGTGGAAAATGGCCGTGAGCCGGAGATGCTGGGGGTAGACGGAGGCGGCACACTCGCCTATGAGTCATATCATATTAGGCAAGATGGAGGACAGGGAAGAGTAGTATACAGGTATTATAAAAAAGAAAACGGGAAATACAGCCTGTTTATTGGAACAAGTAATGTTGGAAACAGTTATGTCTCCAAGTGGAAAATCGATGATCCCAGTATAGAAGAATATAATGGCAATCCCGTCGAAAACAGCTTTGATAATCTGATAAAGAACGTAGATGAGGTTGTTGGTTTTGGTTCACAGATAGTGGAAATACCCGAATCAGCTTTTAATAATAGCCAAGGTAATTGGAATAATCTTAAAGCGGTAAGATTTGAGGGGGAATCCGCCGGTTCAGGATGCAGTATTACTGAGATCGGGAAACAGGCTTTTTATAATTGTATCGGATTGAAATATGTTACCGGCAAATCCTCGGTTTATAGCATAGATGAATGGGCGTTTTCCGGATGCAGTGAACTTAGGAACATATATTTACCTGAAACATTAGTCGATGTAAAAGCCTATGCTTTTGACGGCTGTACCAGTCTTCAGGGGCTATGTTTCCTAAATACAGACTCTTCTCTTGGTATAGGTGACTACGCATTTAGAGATTGCAAAAAACTCCAATACATTACTCTCCCCAAAAAGGTTGATTATCAGATCGGGGAGGATTCATTCTACCGTGTCAGCATCAACCTGGACAATAATATTCATCTTAAGATATATTACAATGGCACTTATTATAATAATACATCCGTTAAAAGTAATTATGCTTTTGCCAAGGAAATAATTAATAGAGGACATTATACAAAAGGCGATTACTCGGAAATTTATAATAACATGACCGCCGGAATAAAGGGATATATAGGTTCCGAGGAAACGGATTGCCTTTATGAAATGACCACTGACAAAAAGACGGTTACTCTTTCAGGTTCAGGAAAAATGGTCAATTTTGCTTCAAATGCAATGTATCCATGGGGTTCTTCGGTTACCAGTTTGAATTTTTCAAGTTACCCCGGCTCTATTGGAACAAATGCCTTCTCCGGCTGTTCCAATCTTACTGCCCTTGATCTTGGAACAGGCAATTATTCCATAGGTAATAATGCTTTCAGCAACTGCAAGATTACCAACCTTACCTACGGCGGCCAGACCCTTGGCTCCAATGTTTTTTCGGGTGCAGATAATTTTGCCAGAACCGGAGACAATATCACTCCCAAGGCCACCCTGAATATAAAGATGGGAGATAAGTCCCTGAACAGTGGCGTATTTAACGGGAATAAGAATATAAAAACCATTAATATCGAAAGTATTAAAGATATCAATTCAAGCGCCTTCAAGGACTGTACCGGAATCTCCACCCTTAAGATCACTAAAGCAGGTACCATATATGGCTATGCTTTCCAGAACTGTACTTCTATCAATGATCCTACATTAGGATACGGTTCCGGAAGTATAACGGAGATAAAAAAATACGCATTTAAGGATTGTACCGGGATCACGACATTTAATTCGGGGCGGACAGTAACGTTGGATGATAATATACTGTCAGGATGTAAATATCTGACTTCGTTTACGGTTGGTCCTCTTACAACATATATTTCCCCGCTTATTAACGAAAACAAAAACTCCATCACGACTCTTTCCGTTGATTCCGGAAACAAAAAGTATGCAAGCATAAACAATAAATGTATTACATATAACAAAGACGGTGATCTTACTATCAGGGTTGCGGTAAATAGTTTGACAACTATCCCATCCGGTGTTGCTTCCATAGGAGCATATGCTTTTTCTTCCCTGAATATGGTCAGCATAACAATTACTGACGGGGTTAAGAAGATCCGTAATGATGCATTTGAGGACTGTACAAATTTAAAAACTGTGATATTTCCTGCCACGTTAACTTCAATTGAAGGATGGGCTTTTAATAATTGCAATAGTTTAAGTACGATAATATACAATGGATCGGAATATCAATGGGATAATAATCTTACGATAGTTAATAACTATAATGATCCCATAACCAAAGATAAGGTGCAGTGGAAATTCAGTGAGGGTTACCTCGACAATAATAA
>JAFVEU010000018.1 GCA_017475845.1 Lachnospiraceae bacterium
ATACCCTTGAATACATCCTGAATACCTTCAGATCCGGCAACGGGATCCCCTTTGAGGATACTGATGACAAGGAACGCTACGAAATAAAGCGGACAAAGCAAGGAGTTTAAAAACGGACGAAGGATGGTGAAGACTTATCCGGCAGGGATCATTCATGCCGGATAAGATAAAGGGATTTCCGGGTGTTCAGGATAAGCTCCCGGGGGAAATCGGTTTCCTTAAGGAGGGGAATGATACCGGAAAAGTCACCGATGTGCTTTCTTCCGTGGCTGTCGCTGGATAAGAGCACCGGAAGATCCAGCTTTTTGCTTATATTCAGAATGGTTTTTATATTCCTGTGGGAGTTTACTCTGCCCGAGTCCTGCCGGAGGGATGAGTTGTTGATCTCCGGAAACACTGACTTTTCTTTTGCGGCGTGAAGCAGGCTCTCATAATCTACCGGATAGGTGTCATCGTCGGGGTGGCCAAGGATCATGACCTTTGGGTGACGCATGGCATTTATATAAGCCGCCGTATTGTCGGAGCAGCTCATGGGGGCAGTGACTCTTGTATGAAGGCTTATGATGGCATAATCAAGTTTATTTAATATCTCAGGGGACAGGTCTATGTCCCCTTCTTTATTTAAGATATTTAATTCCACACCATAATACGCATTTATCCCGAAACGGACAGAGGGCGCCAGGGGGAGATTCCTGAAATATGACTCCCTGCAGGAACCCGGATATGCCGGGGCGTGATCGCTGATGCCCAGGGACAGAAGGCTTTTCTTTGCCGCACTCTTAAAAAGCTCCTCTGCGGTGTCAAAGGTGCCATGCCCGGAAGCGATGGTATGGGTATGAAGATCAAAATAAAACTGTCCGTAATCTGTATTCATGACTTAATTTTAGTATGTTCGTGCAAAAATGTCAAATAAAAACCACATAAAACAATAAATATTGTGTGGATTTATGTTGACTTTTCAAAACAACAGGAATATAATCCCAAATAAAGGAAGGGTGCAGCTATTCGGAAGCCAGGGGGCTGAACAGATACGGAGAGGTTTTATGAACGATATCTACAATGAAAAACAGAGGATCATACAGGAACTGGTGCCCGGCAAGCAGGTGACCCTGGCCCATATCATAGCAAGCCCCGATGAGATCCTGTATGAGAAGCTGGGGCTTGACATAAGTGCTTCGGCCGAAAAAGGCGCTATCGGAGTATTGACCGTGAGCCCCGGCGAAACTGCCATCATCATGGCGGATATCGCCCTGAAGGCAGCGGATGTGGAGCTGGGTTTTGTGGACCGTAAAGAGGGATCCCTTGTATTTACGGGTTCGGTGGCCTCTGTGGAAGCGGCTGTAGGCGCCATCATTTCCTATGTGGAGGATAAACTGGATTACACCACGGTTCCCGTTACCAAGACATGAAGCTGCCTTAAAATGACAGACTTTTTGAAACCGGATGACATTGCAAACTATAAAGAATAAAGGAGAAAAAACTATGGTACAGAATGAATTTGAGATCAAGAAGCAGATCTGTGAGATCGGAAAGCGCATCTACGACAGGAATATGGTCGCAGCCAATGACGGAAATATCTCCGTAAAGCTTAACGATAACGAATTCCTTTGCACTCCCACAGGTGTTTCAAAGGGATTCATGACTCCTGATTTTATCTGCAAGGTTGATGCGGAAGGCAAGGTGATCCAGGCAAATAAGGGATTCCGTCCCTCCTCCGAGATCAAGATGCATATGCGTGTTTATCAGAAGCGTCCGGATGTTGGATCCGTGGTCCATGCGCATCCCACTTTCGCTACAGCCTTTGCCATAGCAGGTATTCCCCTTACCCAGCCCATTATGCCTGAGGCAGTCATAGCACTGGGCTGCGTGCCTATCGCACCTTACGGGACACCCTCCACAGTGGAGATCCCCGATGCCGTAGAGCCTTTTCTTGAGCATTTTGATCAGGTTCTTTTGGAGAATCACGGCGCCCTGACCTGGGGACAGGATCTTCTTACGGCATATTACAAAATGGAATCAGTGGAGTTTTATGCGGAGCTTCTCTATAAGTCAAGGCAGCTTGGGGGTCCCAAGGAATTTGATGAAAAGAATATACAGAAGCTCTACGAGATCCGCCGCAAGATGGGTCTGCCGGGAAGACACCCCGCAGATCTCTGCCAGAACAAGGGACAGGCTAACTGCCATAACTGCGGCAGCTGCGATACATCATCCTCAAAGGAAAGCGCTGTTTCGGAGGAGATGGTATCCGAGATCACAAGGAGAGTACTGGCTTCCCTCGGAAAGTAATACCGGGAGTTTATGAAAGGACAAGAAATTGGAAGTTGATGAAAGATATATACATGAGATAGTACAGAAGGTGATGGCTTCCGTTCAGCTGGATACGGCCTCCTCCGGTCTCCATGGCGTATTTAAGGATATGGAGAGCGCTATCGAAGCAGCATACGAAGCACAGAAAACAGTCAGGGTCATGACTCTGGATCAGAGAGAAAAGATCATCTCCATCATGCGCCGGAAGGTCCGTGAGAACGCAGAGACTCTTGCAAACATGGGTGTTTCCGAGACTAAGATGGGGAACGTTGGGGACAAGATATTAAAGCATACTCTTGTGGCGGACAAGACTCCCGGCACGGAGGATATCACCACCACAGCCTGGTCGGGAGACCGGGGGCTTACACTGGTGGAAATGGGTCCTTTTGGTGTGATCGGTTCCATCACTCCTACCACCAACCCTTCGGAAACGGTGGTCTGCAATACCATAGGAATGTTTGCGGCGGGAAATACGGTGGTCTTTAATCCCCACCCCAAGGCCATAAAAACCTCGATCTTTGCCATCAACCTTATGAATGAGGCAAGCATTGAAGGGGGAGGCCCGGATAATATCGCGGTGACTGTGGAAAAGCCCACTCTGGAAACCAGCAATATCATGATGAAGCATCCGAAGATACCGCTTTTATGCGCTACGGGAGGTCCGGGAGTTGTGACGGCGGTCCTGTCATCGGGAAAAAGAGCCATAGGCGCAGGAGCAGGAAGTCCCCCGGCATTTGTTGATGCCACGGCGGACGTAAGGAAGGCAGCAAGAGATATTGTAAACGGCTGCACCTTTGACAATAACCTTCCCTGCATAGCGGAAAAGGAAATAGTGGCTGAAGACTCCATATGTGATGAGCTGATGGATTACATGATATCCGAAAACGGATGTTACCTGGCAGACAAAGAGGTTCAGGATAAGCTTTCGGCTACGGTGATAACTGCAAAGGGTGCCCTTAACAGGGACTGCGTGGGAAAGGACGCGAGGACCCTCCTTTCAATGGTCGGGGTAAACGCAGGCGCGGACATAAGATGTATCGTATTTGAAGGCCCCAAGGAACATCCTTTGATCACTACGGAGCTTATGATGCCGATCCTCGGGGTTGTAAGGGTCAGGGATTTCAAGGAAGGAGTGGAGACCGCAAAGTGGCTTGAGCACGGAAACCGGCATTCGGCCCACATCCATTCCAAGAACGTGGATCATATTACTGAATACGCAAGAGAACTGGACACGGCGATCCTTGTGAAGAACGGTCCGAGCTACGCAGCTTTGGGATTCGGTGGGGAAGGCTTCCCTACCTTTACCATCGCATCAAGGACCGGAGAAGGACTGACCAGTGCATCCACTTTTACGAAGAGGCGCCGCTGTGTAATGAGCGACAGCCTGTGTATCAGATAGAGGGACGAAGCGGCGTTTGAATGGCGCGGCTCTCAAAAAGGCAAGGAGGTAAGATAATGGTAAATGAACAGGATGTGGAGAGGATAGTAAAGCAGATCCTAAGTGAGATGGGTGGCAGCTCCGAAAAGTCACCTGCCAGGGGTGCTTTCACCTCCTATACATCACTTGGCGGAAGTGCTCCGTCTGCAGGCATTCCGAAGACAGCCCATGTGGCAATGCTTGTGGAAAAGGAACGTTTCGAGGTAAAGGAATTCCCCATTCCCCCTCTCGGAGATGAGGATATCCTGGTACGTGTGGAGGGCTGCGGAGTCTGCGGCACCGACGCACATGAGTTTAAGAGGGATCCCTTCAATCTGATCCCCGTAGCCCTTGGACATGAGGGAACGGGCGAGATCGTAGCCATGGGAAAGAAC
>JAFVEU010000180.1 GCA_017475845.1 Lachnospiraceae bacterium
ATTGGGAAACATATTTCTGGCAGCATTTAAGCTTTGTGCAGGCATAGCCGGGCACTCGGCTGCGATGCTGTCAGACAGCCTGCACACTCTGTCTGACGTGTTCGCTACCATTGTCGCCTTTTTCGGGGTAACCCTTTCGAAGAAAGAGGCGGACAGAGAGCACCCCTATGGGCACGAAAGGATGGAGTGTGTTGCGTCTCTTATACTTTCCATTATCCTCTTCGCAACAGGAAGCGGAATAGGTTGGAAGTGTATCTGCGCCATTCTGGACGGCAGCTATAAAGAGATGGAAACACCGGGACTGCTGCCTGTTGTGGCTGCCATCGTTTCCGTTCTGGTAAAGGAAGGGATGTTCTGGTATACCATGTATTATGCCAAAAAGCTGAAGTCCGGCGCCTTCAAGGCCGACGCCTGGCATCACCGTTCGGATGCCCTTTCTTCCGTGGGAGCCCTGGCAGGTATCGTGGGAGCAAGACACGGTTTTCCCGTTCTGGATCAGATGGCGGGGATAGTGATCTGCATAATGATCCTTAAAGTTGCGGTAAACATCTTCCGGGATGCGGTGGAAAAGATGCTGGATACCTCCTGCGATGAGGAGTTTGAAAAGGGGCTTGAAAGCTATGTGCGTAAATTCGCCGATGAGAACGGCGAGGACACGGGATTGGATTTTCTCCGTACCAGAAAATTCGGTGAGAGGATCTATGTGGAGATGGAAATAAGCTTAAAGGGTGACATGAGCCTCATTGAAGCCCACGATATCGCAGAGAAGCTCCACGACGGCCTGGAGAAGGATTTTCCCGATATCAAGCATGTGATGATTCATGTCAACCCCGCGGGACATCAGCATAGAAAGTCCCGGGGTTCATTATAGTTTTTCCCTATAACAACTAATAAAAAACAGATATTGGACCGGAACTGTTTTCTGTGGCAGAATTACTCCAAGGAAAAACCTATTAAATCAGTAGGTATTAAAAAGAGGAGGAAAACATCATGTCACAGAAAGATAGTTTCAGCGCAAGAGCAATAAGGGCGGGCTACAATTCCGCAGATCATTTCAATTCGGTAAATCCCCCCATATACCAGACCGCATCATTTGATCTCATCGATATTGACAGGACAAGAAGGCTATGGACGGGAGCAGAGGCCGGAGGGATCTATTCCAGAGTTGGAAATCCCACAGGAGGGATCCTTGAAGCCCGTATCGCAGAGCTGGAGGGAGGACAGGCTGCAGTGGCTCTTTCATCGGGAATGGCGGCAATGACCTATACCCTTCTCTTACTGGGACAGGGAGGAGGAAACATAGTTTCCGGCTCGTCTCTCTATGGTGCAGCCATGCTGAATCTCTTAAAGTTCCTTCCGAATTACGGTATCACCACAAAATTCGTGGAGGACAGGAATGATCCGTCAGCCTATGAAAAGCTTATCGATGATAACACCAAGGCGATCTACCTTGAATCCATAAGCAATCCCAATATTGAGCTCTATGACATTGATGCCATATCTGCCATAGCTCATAAGCATAATGTTCCGGTAGTGGTTGACAATACCGTTGCAACCCCATATCTTTACAGGCCCTTTGAGCATGGCGCGGATATCGTGATCTACTCGGCCACAAAGGAGATAAACGGACACGGCAATACCATTGCAGGTCTGGTGGTGGAAAAGGGAGGTTTTCCCTATGACGAAAAGAAGTTCCCCCAGTTCTATACAAAGGAATGGAAGATGAGGGACCTTCAGGACAATAAGAGGACTCCCGCGGAGTTTATCCCCGGCGCACCCCTTATAGCCTCATTAAAGATCTTCTTCACCGAGTTCTTCGGCGGAGCTCTGGGATCCTTTGAATCCTATATGGTATTGCAGGGGCTTTCCACCCTTACCGTAAGACTGGACAAAAAGATACAGACCACCAGGAAGATCGTTGATTACCTGGACAGCAGAAGTGATGTGGAATTTGTGAGATATCCCTATGCCAGGGGTAATAAGTATAAGGAACTGGCTGACAGGGACTTCCCCTTAGGTCCCGGCGCCCTGCTTTCCTTCGGTTTCACGGGAAGCCGTGAGCAGGAGGGTATATTCATTAAGTCCTTGAATAACTTCTCCTATCACGTGAACATCGGAGATGTGCGTTCACTGATCACCAACCCGCCGGAGAATACTCACTGCGAGCTGGAGCATGAATACCACGTGCTGGCTGATATACCCGCCAATCTCATAAGGCTCTCCATAGGACTGGAGGATCCCGAAGATCTGATAGCGGATCTGGAGCAGGCTTTTGACAAGGCAAAGAAAGGATAAGAAGATGGCTTATATCTCACAGTTAAAATATGAAGATGCACCGGAAAAGACCAGAAAGGTCATAGATCAGTGGGTTAAGGAGCATGGCCCCCTTACAAATATGAAGGAAACCCTGATACACAGTATCCCTTCCTTCCATGCATTGATGGAGTGGTTTCCGCTGGAAGAGGAGATAGAGAGCTTTCTCGGGGAAAGGGCGGTGAACTTCTTCTGTTACGCTATCTCTACCACCAACGACTGCCTGCTCTGCAGCGTTTTCTTCAAGAAGATACTGGATGATGCGGGAATAGACTTTGAGCATTTCAATTTCACCGAAGAGGAGAATATCCTAATTGAATACGGAAGAGCTATCGTGAAGGACGCAAATTCCATTCCGCCGGAGCTCTTTGAAAGGATGAAGGAGAAGTGGAGTGAGGAACAGATCGTGGCCATCACTGCGTTTGCCACAATAATGATAGCCACAAACCTAATTAATAAGGCTTTGAAGATAGAGCTGGATCAGGAGCTGATCCCCTATACCAAAAGAAACTGACAGGTTGTTTAATACGACAGGAGTATAAGAAAATGGGTGAATTTACCGGTAAAACTGCTTTTATAACAGGCGCGGCAAAGGGTCAGGGCAGGGCAGTAGCTCTCGCCCTGGCAGCAGAAGGCGCAAATATTATTGGCTTTGATCTGGGGGAAAAGATCCCCTATCCCGCCTATAACCGCTCATCCAATGATGATCTGGAAAAACTGAAGGACGAGATCGAGGCTTCGGGAGGAAAGATCCTTATCTACGCGGGTGACGTGAGAAAGGCGGAAGACGTTAGGGAAGCCGTGGAACGGGGGGTAAAAACCTTTGGCGGAGTGGATATCCTCTTCAGCAATGCGGGGATAGCTGCCTACGGGTATTCCTGGGAGCTTACGGAAGAGGAATGGGATACCATGCAGGATATCAATATCCGGGGAGGATGGCTGGTGTCAAAGTATGTGATCCCCCATATGATAGAAAAGAAGGGCGGTGTCATCATATACAATTCCTCCGTGGCGGGCTTAAGGGGCTTTGGGCGGATGAGCCATTATTCGGCTTCCAAGCACGCTCTTGTGGGGCTTGCGAAATCCCAGGCCATAGAGCTGGCACCCTACGGCATAAGGGTACTTACCATCCATCCTACGGGAGTCAATACTCCCATGAATGACGGCCTTGCGGAGCTGGAGGGGACCACTGCGGTGGAGATCGCGGAGCGCTCAGCCGGGAATCTCTTAAGGACTCCCTGGATCGAAACAGAGGATGTGGTGGAAGCCGTTAAATATCTCTCAAGCGACAGAGCGAGATATGTGACCGGAAGCCAGTTCGTGCTGGATGCCGGACTTCTTACAAGGTGAGGTGCGATATGGGCAGATATGAGAATATAAACACAGCGCTGATCCACGGCGGGATATCCATAG
>JAFVEU010000181.1 GCA_017475845.1 Lachnospiraceae bacterium
CGCTATTGTTGTGGCTGGCGGCTGCTATTTCCTGGGCGGCTTCGGAAGACTCTACGGTGACAAGATCGCCTACAACGAAGCTACAGGCAAGCCCCTCTTTGACACCATTGTTCCCACCATGCTGTCTACCCTGCCTTCAATGGTCATCGCCATAGTCATCGTCCTGGTTCTGGCTGCTTCCATGTCCACCCTTTCTTCTCTGGTGCTGACATCCAGCTCCACCTTTACCCTAGACGTTATCAAGACTGTGAAAAAGGACATGTCCGAGAAGAAGCAGGTCACCTACATGCGTGTCTTCATCCTCTTCTTCATCGTGATCTCCGCCGTTATCGCGGTCGTTAAGGACTCTTATCCCGGTCTCACCTTCATCGCCCAGATGATGGGGGTTTCATGGGGCGCTCTGGCAGGTGCCTTCCTTGCCCCCTTCCTTTACGGGCTTTACTGGAAGAAAGTAACTCCCGCCTCTGTGGGAGCCTGCTACATCTGGGGCTGCGCCATAGCCCTTATCCAGCTCTTCATCACCCTTTCGGGCACTGATGTTTCCGGCTGGGGTCCCGTTTTCGGCTACATCTTCAAGTCCTCCATCAATTCCGGCGTTATCGCCATGGTGGGAGGTCTGATCGTTGTTCCCCTGATAAGCCTCTTTACGGCTAAAATGGACGAGAAGACCGTGGACGAAATGTTCACAAGCTTCGAGAGAAAGGTCCAGGTTCCTCAGAAGGAAGCTCTGGACTGATACCTTTGGCCACGCCCTGACCACACTAATCTCACCGTTCGCCTTGAAACGGCGCTCTTGTCGCTGACAGCGCGTTTCGCGCGTCGCGCTCAGTCGCGCCCGGCGGCTCCGGTTCGCTAAGTGTGGCAGGCTGATTGTTTGAATATATACTGCTGCGGCGGGTTTTTGCTGTGGCAGTAGTTTACTGATGTGCGGTTAAACTCGCAAACGCTTTGCTTTTTGCCCGTTATAAAATCGCTGCCTACGCAGCTCTCCGGGTACGGGGCTTATAACCCCGCACCCGAAATCCAGCTAGTCCCACCACCTAAAGGTGGTGGGAATATCTTGAATATTTTATATATTGCTGAGGCAGTTCTGCGGTCGTGCAGGAACCTTCCGAGTTCAGCCGGGTTTCATAACCATCAATCTCTGCATAACGTTCGATTATATATCCGGACAGCTCTCTGAATAACAATCTGTCACATCATCAGTGAGGTTTCCCAGGCGGTGACTCCTGAGTCAGAGAAGACTTCGTCCAGGCGGGCCTGCAGGTCGGAGATGGTGACATTTTCCTTCATTATGACCTGTATGAAGCCTCCTCCGCCGGCACCGCAGATCATTTTACCGGAGATCAGATCCTCTATGGAGAGGAAAAGCTGGTCGATACAGGTGTTGGTGCAGCCGCTGTCCAGTTTTTTGGACAGTTCCCAGTGCTCATTCAAGAGCCGTGCAAAGCCGTCCACCCGTCCTTTTTCCAGCTCCAGCCGCATAAGCACAGCCACCTGCTGTATCCTGTAGAGCACATCCGTCACTTCTCCCTCATTTCCAAGATATTTGCCCACAATATCCCGGAGCAGATTCCTTGCGAGCCTCCGCTGTCCCGTGTAGATGATGGCAAAGCGCCTGTTCAGCTCTTCAAGGGTCTTATCGGCTATCCTCACGGGAGTGCAGGTTATTTTCTGCTTAAGGCCCTCTTCCGTGGTAACCATTTTGATACCGGGAGCCAGGCCTCCCACCTGGTCCTGCCAGCCCCCGCCGGTGGACATTATCTGCTCCATGCAGAGCACCCGGTTATAGAGGTCGTTTTCCTGTATTTCGGTCCCGAGAAATGCGTAGATTCCCTTTACACAGGCTCCTGCCAGTATGGAGCTGGTTCCGAGACCGCTGCCCTTGGGGATATTTATCACTCTGGTATTTATGTAGATGCCGCCTCCCAGCCTTTTAAGGATATCCTCCAGGCTTTCAGCTTTGCCTTCTGACGTATTCTCCGGGGCATAGGGTATGACTCCACAGGCGATGAGGGCTGCCTTATGAAGAGTAAAGGCGTCCATGGGATCATGACAGTCCTGCAGCGCGGGTAGTGAGGTGAATTCCCTGTAGCTTCCGATGTCGGTACTGGTAAGGACTACCCTCAATTCTTCTATCCTCTTTACGGTGACCTCTATAGGCAGCTCTCCGTTTAAGGTTATGGCGGCATTCAGCACCGTCCCGCCGTGCTCCATGCAATAGGGCGGCGTATCAGACCAGCCTCCGCCCCAGTTTACGCGGACCGGAAGCCGCACCACCACTTCCTCCTTTGCTATGCGGAAATCCCTGTTGTAGCCGGTGTCTTTTAGGGCGGTGGCCAGAATGGTATCCCTTATGGTGCCAAAGCAGAGATCTGCCATCTTTTCCCTGTCGGTGACCTTCGAAAGATAATAATACATGCGGATCTTCTTTGTGAAGTCCCTAAGCTCTGCCCCGTCTAATCCGCCGGCTGTTGTAAGGAGCCTTTCCTTAAGCCCCTCGGAAATCCCGTTCCTGAAGATATTCCGGGCCTCATCCGCAGGGATGTTATTTTCGATGGCTTCCTGCAGGCTTCCGGCCTTCATCCTGTCATTAAGCCTTTCCTGCCAGGGGATGATCTCATTTACGTCTGCCCTGTTGAAGCTGTCCTTAAGGCTTATAAGCTCGCCCTCCCTGCTGCCGGACAGGGTATCCTCAAGTGCTTTTTCCATGCTGCTCCTTACCGGAAACAGAGGCTTTTCCCAAAGAGGCACGTCTATATCCCTTCCGAACCACTTCTTCTCCTTTGGATTGTCATTTACGCCGTACATCCGCACCACATAGGAGCCGTCGTTAAGCTTCAGGGCGTGAAGCACCGTATCGTCGGGAACCGTTACCGGAATGCTGCCCATGGAAATGGACGATATGACCGAGCCCTTCCCTATCACGGCGTCGTGATGGATGCAGCTGTCCTCGATATAGCTTCCCTGCCCTATCACTGCCCTGCTGCTGATATATGAATTGGAGGCCGCAAATTCAGTCCTTGTGTAGTTGCTGTTTACAGTGCCGCTCCAGCCTAAGTCGCTGAAGCTCCCTATATCTCTGGTCACCATGTCCAGCACTTCCCTGGTGGTGCCGAAATGCAGGAAGGACGCGGGATAAAACCGGATCAGCTTCATCCTGTAGATATGCAGCTTATCCCAGATCTTCTCCCTTGCGGCCTTCAGCTCCGGGCTGAATTCCCCTTCGGGCTTTTCTTCATAGAACTGCTCTATAGTGCTGTTTTCCGCCAAGGGATATAGGAAATCCGCATAGAAGGAAAGCCGCACATGATCATTCACCAGAGCATCAAACTCCTCCGCGCTGCCCATAAGCTCCAGCAAAGAGGTCACCATGGCGCCGCTGAAGATCACCGCACCGGTATCTATATTTACAAGTCCCTTTGGATCCACGGCGCCCTTTGAGCGCAGCTCCTCCTCTGTCTGCTTGTGCAGGAACTGCTTTACATAGCCGTCATCGGATCCAAGGAAAACACCGTGATCCTTCCCCAGATCCACGCTTTCCTTTATGGATAGGGCCGCTGCCCCCTCCTCATAGAAATCCAGCTGCAGGGGATTGAACAGGAGGGTCACATCCCCTGAGCAGGTCAGCATTCCGGAGGAGATCCGTCCGGGAATGCCGCACATTGCTATCATCAGCTCGTCAAACAGGGTGGAGCGGTGTCCATCGGGCAGCATCCTCGGCACCGGGGAAAAGATCTTCCCGCAGGCGCTGTACTGGGGCGTCCTTCTGGCATCTCCGCCGCTGTGTATCACCAGGATCTTTAGCTTCTCCGGCGCCCTGTCGTCATTTTCCTTTATGTACCTCAGGATATTCAGGGTAGCTCCGCCGGAACCCACTCTCTTTCCCGCGGGATCCGCCACCACTGCGTACCTTGTCCTGGAAGGGAGCCTTTTCTCCGACAGCCTTATATCTATCTGCCTGCGATATGACAGGGCCTGCCCCTCATTTGATGCCGACAGCACCACATAATCCCAGACAGCTTCCTGCCTGTCTCCCCTCTCCTGCTCCCTGGAGATCACCTCCGCATAATGCGCAGTACTGTCATTATAGGATTGCTGCAAAAACAGGTTCTTATACTTATTCATTCCATAGCCCTCTTTTCCGCTCGCCGGCAACAGTAAAATTCTATCTAATTTTAGCTATATTTGCAATCACACTTCTTCTCCTCTCTTTTCCCTGCCTCCCCGTCCGCGTTTTACTTGCTTTGTACTTGCCTTGTACTTGCCTTTACTGCTTTTTCCCACTCAGGGCAAGTAACTTCTCTCTCCGGTTCTCTCTTTTGTACTTGTCTTTACTGCTTTTCCGCCCTCAGGGCAAGTAACTTCCCTCTCCGGTTCTCTCTTCTGTACTTGCCTTTACTGCCTTTCTGCCCTCAGGGCAAGTAACTTCCCTCTCCCGGCCTTTCTTTTGTACTTGCCTTTGATGCTTTTTTGCCCTCAGGGCAAGTAACTTTCCTCTCCGGTTCTCTTTTTTGTACTTGCCTTTACTGCCTTTCCGCCCTCAGAGCAAGTACCTTCCCGCTCCGGTTCTCTTTTTTGTACTTGCCTTTACTGCCTTTCCGCCCTCAGGGCAAGTA
>JAFVEU010000182.1 GCA_017475845.1 Lachnospiraceae bacterium
GTATCCTTTGATCGCTCTTCAGTTCCGTAATATGCTTCTGTAATGGAGTCTGCTGACCAACCACCTGAGGATTAACTACCTGAGGATTAATTACCTGCTGCATATCATTATCATATATGACCATGCCGCCCTCAAATGAGAGATCCGTCTGCACCTGGCCCTGCTGATTGTTTTGCTGAATGTTTTGCTGCAGGTTCTGGTGCAGGTTCTGGTGCTTTTGCTGTAATTTATTTCCATTTCGGCACATAGCTGTTCTCCTTCTTTAAAACCCTGAAAAATGGCAGTAGATCATCCCGGAAGCGTTTCCAGGAAATCCTTCAAAAGAAGTGTTCCGTCCGCTACCTGCTGAAGGAGATACAGATAATTCTCCGGTATCAGCAGTGCTGTATCCGCCGAAAGTTCTATATCTTCATAAAGCTTTTCATCATCGTGATCTGATCTCAGGGCAGTAACGGTTTTGAAGACAAGCACTGTTCCGTCCTTACTCAGGCAGAAATTCCCGTAGGGCAGGAAGAAGTTCAGCTTTGATATGGCGATGGAGAGAGCGGGAACGGCACCCTCCGGAATATTGATGAGCAGGGTAAGTACCGATGAGAAATATAAGACTTCCTCACCCTCAACAGGAAGAAATGAGTATTCAGCAAGGATGTCAAGAAGTCCCGCGCCGTAGTCCGGCACCAGTACTCTTAAGACATCCATTGGTGTCCCAAGTTCTTCACCGGTAAAAATGGTTGCCTCTTCCACAGCCTCATCGTTCCCAAAAAATGCTTCAAGTCTTTCCAGTAATGCTATTTTTCTGTCACTCATATCTGTTCTCCTTCATAACATATCCGGTTTTCAATTCCGTATTCCACGGAAAACCTGACATCCTTATTCAACACGCTCTATGGAAACCGAGCTCATTCCCGCTTCCTTCATAAGGTCTCTCATGGCTTTTGCGTATATGTCACCGTGGAAGCCCTGATACCAGTTTATGTAGAAGTAACCTCCCACTTCTATTGCCTGAGCCATCATGCCTTTTTCCTGCATTGCATGGAAGGCTGTCATACGGATGCGGTCTCCGTATTCGCCGGTTTTCAGGGTTCCGAGATAGCTTACCATTCCTCCGATCTTTGCGTTAGCTCTCTGTTCCAGCACGATATTGTCAAGAGCTCCTGCGGCAAAGGCCTTGGCGTATCCTTCACAGATACCGCGGTAAACGCCGCAGAGCATTTTTATGTTCTGTTCCGAAGAAAAGCCTTTTAAGAAGGCTCTGTAGCTCTGATTTAATACCTCGTCACCGTTTTCAAGATCCTCTGCCTTAAAGTCGTATGGCGCATGAACCACCTGATGCGCCAGAGAATTTTCATTCCCCATCACCTTACGTACACTGACAGGTGACATGATGCTTACAGGAAGCCTGTTCTCGGGATGCACTTTCTGCATGGCCCTGGCCAGGAATACCGCCAGCAGTGACATGGGGCTGCCCTTTACGGATTTCGCATAAGCCATAAATTCTTCACTGGCCACGCTGATGCAGTATCCTCTGCAGTCCTCCCTTGTTGAAAAAGCTTCGTCCCTGAAAGCTTCCTTGATCTCAAAGGTTTCGGTTTTTTCCATTGCCGCCATCAATGCCTTGGGGTCAACAGCCTCTGACATAAGATACGCATCAACATCCTGTCCCGTCACTGCTCCGTCATTTACCGTAAATACTCCCTCGGGAACGGGATATTCTTTTCCGTCACGCTCACAGTAGTAGTAGTAAAGGAAGGTCTCGAGCACTGCCTTAAAGCCGGTGCCGTCATAGGGCACGTGGTCTACATACATCCAGAGCGTCTTATTCAAATAGCAGAAGGTCACGGTATGGAAATTACCGGATCTCTCATAGGGCTCTATAACTTCACCGGTCTCCTCTATCACAAAGGGGAGTTTATTTTCAAGGAAGACCAGCTTTCCGTTACGGGTAGCCTCCGCATAGGTAACATAGGGATAAACAGCTGTGGTCTTATCCCAGGCCTTCTTTATAGCATCGGGGCATACCTTCTCAGCCATATCAAAGCGATATGTCATATAGAAAGCCCTGTTCGTTAAATATGCGCCTTTGGCAAACATTCCTGCGGTGACGGGACGGATCTCCTTCCACTTTTCAACAAAGGGATCTCCCTCGAAAACCACCTTCAGTTTCCGCTCCCTCAGGAACTCCCCGTCCTTTAAGGACCTGACCGTTTCCCAGCCGTTACACTGTCCGGAGCACAGGAAGGAATCGCACTTTGAAAGGATATACAGCGCATAGAAATAATTTACGGTAGTATCCTCAAGGGCGTCGAAATATGCCTGTCCCTTATTTGCCTTTGCCTCATACTCATAGATAAGAGTGGCTCCCTGCTTTTCCAGATCGGAAATACCCATTCTCTCCTGAGAGATGGCCAGCACTTTTCCGGGGAAAGCAGCTTTTATCTTTTCAAAATTATCCCTGTCTTCGGTAGCAAGGAATATCTTTTCATATCCGTCTTCTTCAAGCCAGTCTTTGATAACGGATATCATCTGTTCCGCGGTGGCGTGAACTCTGTCGGCGCCCAGGTTTGCGGTTCTGTAGTCCGTTCCCCTGGCAAGAACGCCCAAGGTCTTTTTCCCGCCTAATATTGCGTCTGCATACTCTTTCATGTCGGAAGCAAACTTCTCATCCAGGATACTCTCATCAAAGCTTGCAGGGTACTGGTATCCAAACCAGGACGTTGTGAATACGGCAATCAGTTCTTCCAGAACAAGGGTATTCTCCTCCGTAGCATCGGAGGGTTTAGGCATAATGTGGAAATATCTGCATAAAAGAGACTCCGGATATCTGGTGCATCCGGGTCTTAAGAAGGCGGTGAGTCCCCTTTCAGCGCAGGCATTTGAGACAGCCGAGACATTGGCAAGTATGGCACCGATGCCGGCTATTCTCGTCAAAACAAGTTCAAGATATTTAAACGGACCCTTCTTCCCGGTGGCAAAAGCCTGCCACAGGTAAATATTCTGAAAAGCCGATGCAGAGCTAATATATGACCAGTCACGCTTGGTATATCCCATTTCAAAGGGACTGGGCGTCATCCTCAGAGTCTTCTTATCTGCCTCAGGCGCCAGACTTTCAACAACGTGAATTCTTTCCGAACCGTCAAAAAACCAGGTGATCCTGCCATCAGGAGTAAAAACCTCATGATCCGTGTATTTTAAGGCTGCCTTTGCAACGCCTATACTGTATTCATCTATGCTTTCGATCTCAACCCTGTCAAACTGCTTAAGGACATCGATACACATATTA
>JAFVEU010000183.1 GCA_017475845.1 Lachnospiraceae bacterium
AGTAAGGGATGATATGCTTTCCGAAATCAAGGCTGGACTGGTCCGCAAGAGCGAGGAGCGCTTCCTTTAAGATATTACATGAGAAAATGTAGATACCCATGGAGGCCAGATTGCTCCTTGGATGCTCGGGCTTCTCCTCGAATTCGGTGATCTGCCTGTTGTCATCCGTGATGACTATTCCGAAACGCCTGGCTTCCTCCATGGAAACAGGCATGGCAGCTATGGTGACAGCCGCGTCATTTTCCTTATGGAAGTCCAGCATCACTTCATAGTCCATCTTGTATATGTGGTCGCCGGATAAGATCAGTACATAGTCGGGATTGAAGCTCTCCATATACTCGATATTCTGCAGTATGGCGTTGGCAGTTCCCGTGTACCATTCACTGTTTACATTCTTCTCAAAGGGCGGAAGAACGGAAACGCCGCCGATATAACGGTCCAGATCCCAGGGCGTTCCGATACCGATATGGGAATTGAGCTTCAGGGGCTGATACTGTGTCAGCACTCCCACCGTGTCAATACCTGAATTGATGCAGTTGCTCAAAGGGAAATCGATTATCCTGTATTTCCCGCCGAAGGGCACTGCAGGCTTTGCCATGTGGGTGGTAAGGACGCCAAGTCTGCTTCCCTGTCCCCCCGCCAGAAGCATGGCGATTATCTCTTTTTTGATCATCAGCATTACCTCGACAAGTCTTATTTTCCCTGCAGCCGGAAACAAGAAATGACTGCACAGAATATGCTAATGATTATACAACGGTTTAGGGGATTTGTGTATATTTTTTATAAAAAAACTTGCTATGGGGAAAATTTTTTGTAAATTATAACAAGAGCGACCGGGGCGGGGTGGCTGTCTATTCTCATAAACCGGGTTGACAGACAGGCGCCGGGGGATTATAGTCTTCTCTATTCTATGTAGTTCTTTTATTTGGCATTTCGCCGAACCATTCCAATTTGAAAAACTGCACTTCGTGCCCTCTTGAAACAACGCAAGGTCCGAGAATACTTGCCCCCGGGGCGTTATAAGCGGAAAGGCAAGTAAAAACGAGGTCGCGTAAGCAGAGAAGTACTTGCCTCCGGGGCGTTTTGAGCTGAAAGGCAAGTAAAAAGGAAGGAGCGTAAGCAGAGAATTACTTGCCCCCGGGGCGTAATGAGCGGAAAGGCAAGTAAAAAGGAAGGAGCGTAAGCAGAGAAGTACTTGCCCCCGGGGCGTATTAAGCGAAAAGGCAAGTAAAAAAGAAGGAGCGTAAACAGAGAAGTACTTGCCCCCGGGGCGTAATGAGCGAAAAGGCAAGTAAAAACGAAGGAGTGTAAACAGGGAAGTACTTGCCCCGGGGCGTATTGAGCTGAAAGGCAAGTAAAAACGAGGTCGCGTAAACAGAGAAGTACTTGCCCCGGGGCGTAATGAGCTGAAAGGCAAGTAAACCGGGACGGAATGCCGTGAAAAGAATGAAAACTGACAAGGAGGATAAGAAAACATGGAGAATTATAAGGAAAGATTAGAGGAACAATTGAAAGAAATCGATAATCTGATCATGCAGACTGAAAAGTCTGTGATGAAAAGCGGCGATCTGCCGTCTCAAAGAGTGAAGACCAGTAAAGGAAACGGACATGACCAGTTTCTGTGGGTGGATAGAACTACGGGAGAGAGGAGATATATCAGGGCAGAGGAAAAGGATGCTTTGAAAAAGGTAGTCCAGCGTGATTACGAGGTGGCCGTCAACATAAAGCTAAAGCAGATAAGGAAACCCCTTGAAAGATTCCTGAAAGAGTATGACGTTTCTGAAATTGACAGGATATATCAAAAAATGGCTGATTCAAAGAAGAAACTTGTAACACCGGTCTTAGAAACAGATGAAATGTTCCTGAACAGATGGAGAAATGCAAAATACGATCCGATGCCGATAGATAATGAAACCGAGTTTTACTCAAAAAGCGGGATCAGGGTGAGGTCAAAATCAGAGCTTATGATCGCGGATGAGCTGGAAGAGAGGGGTATCCCTTACCGTTATGAAATACCTTTGTATTTAAGGAGGGCAGGAAACATCCGGCCGGATTTCCTGTGCCTGAATGTCAGGACGAGAAGAGAATTCATTTGGGAGCACTTTGGAATGATGGACAATATTGCGTATGCCAATAAAAACGTGACAAAGCTCCAGAGCTACGCACAGGACGGCTATATCCCGGGAAAGAACATGATAATTACATTTGAAACTTCCCAGTGCCCGATCAGCACCGTAACGATCAGAACGATGATAGAGGAGTATCTCCTGTAAAACCGGCGGGATCCTTAAATGAAGCGTAAAGACCCCTTTCTGTTTGATCAGATCATATTTATGGCTTTAGTGTTGATCCTATTATGCTGCCCCTGAATTGTGAGCAAGAGAAGATTACCTGATGCAAGAGTGATTTCAAGGTTAGTGCAGTTTTTTCCTTACGGATGCAATGATATCATTAACGTTGTCGTTTTTTAACGCATCAGGATAATCTTCCTGAAATTTTAACAACAGAGATTTGTTTTCAATTTCTGTCTGACGCACTTTATTATAGAGTTCTTCATACTCGTTATTTTCAATAGCTTTTTCGATGAACAGCCGGGAAATATCGGGAAGCTTTTCATAAGCTCCATACATATCTTCCGCAGACTTTATAATGCTATTCATATTTATTGGGTTCCCGGCTTTTTTATGTTCCCATAGAACTCCGATCACATCAGAGAGATCATATTTGTACTGTCGCCCGGACATCAGCTTCATGACTATCAGATATTCTCCTGATATGGTTCGTACATTTATGACATTAGAAAATGTTTTATAAAATCTGGAATAAAGAATGATTTTTGGAGTATATGATGTGGTTTTCATGAAATCAGCATTGAGCCAGCCGTTAGGCAAACCATGTTTATCACCAATATAGTTAATAGAATCTTTAATTGATGAAGAGGCCTCAATTATAGCGTCCATATCGTAGGTGCTTTCTCTGAACCCGTAATTGATAACTACTGCAGCACCTCCGATGAGAATTATTTCTACCGGCATGGACCTTCCGTTTTTTCTTCTGTAATCTTTCGCAAGCTCCCGTAAGTACGAGTCAAGGTTTTCTTTATTAAAAGGGTGATCAAATAACATTTCGCACCTCGCTTTCTATAATGTTAAAACGTTTGAATTCAGGGATTGCTTCTTTTTCCGCTTTTTTTAAGGGCTCGTCTGAATCCAGGACTTCACTGGTGACTAAAACTCCGGAAGGAAATACCGGTTTTTCCAGTTTCTGCGAACGGATATCATCATATTTTGTGCAGATCGGGACATTGTTTACTCTTGATATGTAATCGAGCATCCCAAGAAGATACATGGATTCTATATACCATTGCCTTCTGTAAAGCCTTCGTATTTCGTCCTTTTGCAGAACTTCAACGATAAATTCCATATCACCTTTATCTTTCACATAATGACAGACATTTCCCTTAAAGGTTTCAAAATCACACCGTTGAAGCGGTTTATCGATTTCAAGAATGTCTTCAACTGTAACATCGAGGGCCTTAGAGATTTTATACAGTGTTTCGGCGGAGCATTTATCAATATCGGTCCTGCCATTGCATATGTCGTTGATCGTGGTCTGAGGGATGCCGCTTTCTTTGCTCAGTTTGTACATTGTCATCCCAATTTCTTTCATTCTGTCGTTGATAAACATATTTTTCTCTCCATTCAGCTAAAACCGTTTTAAGCGATCATACATCGGTTGGCCGATGTATATCCGCACCCAGAGTATATCGGCATACCGATGTATTGTCAAGCTTGATATTATCGCAAATTTCCTTTATCATCCTCAGATATAGAAAATCCGTGACCGGAAGAACCGAAAAGTTACGACTTTTGTCATATCAGCAGGATCACTATGAACAACGCATTTACCTTTCCCGTTAATGAACTGGATATATATGAAGAGCTGGAAAAGAGCCTTAAAAAGCCCGGGGTCACTGACATAGACGGGGTAGCGGAGGCGGCGAAGGCCCATTTCATCTATTCTCTCGGAGGGGACGAGAGGGTGAAGCTCGTTATTAGGAGCGATGATACCGGAGCCCGGGAGCTCTTAAAGGAAATAAGGCTCTATGACAGGGAGGCGGTGTATTACCCGCCAAGGGATCTCATATTCTATCAGTCGGACTTAAACGGAAACGAGCTTACCCGGGAGAGGATGAACTGCGTAAAGACTCTGTTGGAGAAGAAGGGGGCGATACTTATCACCACCTTTGACGCGTTGATGGAAAAGATCCCGGGGTTAAGCAGGATAAGAGAGTCGATCCTTCCCCTGTCCAGGGGGGAAGACATTAATATAGAAGCGTTTTCAAAAAAGCTGGTGTCCATGGGCTACCGAAGGAGTGTGCAGGCAGAGAATCCGGGAGAATTTGCGGTCAGGGGCGGTATACTTGACGTATTTCCCCTTACGGAGGAAAACCCGGTGCGGCTGGAGCTCTGGGGAGATACCATAGACAGCATCCGGTATTATGACGCGGCAACCCAGCGCTCGCTGGAGGAGACGGAAAGCGTAAGGATCTACCCCGCCACGGAAATGATCATGACGGAGGATGAGAAGTATAAGGGACTTGAAAGACTAAAGGCGGATTATGAAGCACGGCATAAGGACCTGAGGGAAAAGATGCAGACGGAAGAAGCCTTCCGTTTAAGAAGGACCGTGGAGGAATTCACGGAAGCCTTTGAAGAGACGGGGGAGGACGCTAACCTCGCGTCTTTTGCGGGCTTCTTTTACGAGGACATGGCCTCCCTCCTTGACTTCTTTAATAAAAAAGAAACCCTGATCTTCATGGACGAGCCCGCAAGGCTTATAGAAAAGGGCGAAGCCGTGGAAAAGGAATTCGCGGACAGCATGCTTATGCGGCTGGAAAAGGGCTATACCCTGTCGAAAGCCGCGGATATCCTCTACCCCGTGGATGAAGTGATGGAGGGCATAGCGGGCTTCCCGGCAGCGGCAATAGGAATGATCCTGTTAAAACAGGAGAAATACAAGCCGGAAAAGCAGTTCTCCCTTAATGTAAAGACCATCAATTCATATAACGGGTCATTCACCTCGCTTATAAGCGACCTGAAGAGATACCGGAAGGAAAAGTACCGGGTCATCATCCTTTCAGGCTCCCGCTCCAGGGCCCAGCGTCTCACGGACAATATAAATGACGAGGGGATACCGGCGTTCTTCACCGAGAACAGGGACAGGGTGCCGGAAGGCACGGAGGTCATGGTGCTGCAGGGGTCCCTTAAACGGGGCTTTGAATATCCGGCCATAAGGTTTGCGGTCATAAGCGAGACAGATATCTTCGGCGGGGAGCATAAGCGGAAGAAGAAAAAGCACGCAGCTTATGAAGGCGAACATATAGCGTCCTTTACCGACCTGAATACCGGGGACTATGTGATCCACGAGGATTACGGAATAGGCCAGTATACAGGGCTTGAGCACATAGAGATAGACGGCAAAACCCGGGATTACGTGAAGATCCGCTACCGGGATGATTCCTCGGTCTATGTTATAGCGTCAAACCTGGATTCCCTGCAGAAATACGCATCCAAAGACACGGAGAAAAAGCCCCGGCTCAATAAGCTCGGCACGAACGAGTGGAAGCGCACCCGTGAAAAGGTGAACCGGGCCGTGGAAGGGGTGGCAAAAAGGCTTATCGAGCTGTATTCGGTAAGGGAGAATACGGAAGGATACGTGTTCGGGCCGGATACGGTGTGGCAGAAGGAATTCGAGGAGATGTTCCCCTTTGAGGAGACGGAGGATCAGACAGCAGCCATAGAAGCGGTGAAGCGGGACATGGAGAGCAAAAAGATCATGGACCGGCTTATCTGCGGGGATGTGGGCTTCGGAAAGACCGAGGTGGCCATCCGGGCTGCCTTCAAGGCGATCCAGGAGAATAAGCAGGTAGCGGTGCTGGTTCCCACCACCATCCTTGCGGAGCAGCATTACAATACCTTTACTGAGAGAATGAAGGACTATCCGGTGACGGTGGAGCTCCTCTGCCGCTTCAAGACCGCAGCCGAGCAGAAGAAAACCGTGGCGGAGCTGAAAAAAGGCTCTGCCGACATAGTGATAGGAACTCACCGGCTGCTGTCAAAGGACGTGGGATTCAAGGATCTGGGGCTGCTTATCATAGACGAAGAACAGCGCTTCGGTGTTACACACAAGGAAAAGATCAAGGAGATGCGTAACAGGGTGGATGTGCTCTCCCTTACGGCGACACCCATCCCCAGAACACTGCACATGAGCCTGGTGGGGATAAGGGACATGAGCGTGCTGACGGAGCCCCCGAGAGACAGGATGCCCATCCAGACCTTTGTGATGGAATACAGCGACGAAATGGTCCGGGAGGCAGTGAACCGGGAAATGGCCAGAGGTGGCCAGGTGTTCTTCGTGTACAACAGAGTGGACACTATAGCGGATATGGCCGCAAACGTAAGGACCCTCTGTCCGGAGGCCAGGGTGGAGTACGCCCACGGCCAGATGAAGGAGCAGGAGCTGGAGGACATAATGAGCGGCTTCATTCACGGGGACGTGGATGTGCTGGTGTCCACCACTATTATCGAGACCGGAATAGATATACCGAACGTAAACACCATGCTCATCGCAGATGCAGACAGGATGGGGCTTTCCCAGCTCTATCAGCTCCGGGGAAGGGTGGGGCGCTCGAACCGCACCGCCTATGCCTTCCTTATGTATAAGAAGGACCGGCTCTTAAAGGAATCGGCGGAAAAGCGGCTGGCGGCCATAAGGGAGTTCACGGATCTGGGCTCCGGCTTCCGCATAGCCATGAAGGATCTGGAGATAAGAGGCGCGGGAAACGTGCTTGGCAGCGAGCAGTCGGGACACATGCAGCAGGTAGGCTACGATCTCTACTGCCGCATGCTGGATACCGCGGTGAAGAAGGAAAAGGGAATAGAGACCACGGAGGACTTCAATACCGTGGTGGACATAGACATGGACGC
>JAFVEU010000184.1 GCA_017475845.1 Lachnospiraceae bacterium
GAGCCCGGTGAGTTTACTTATGATTCCTCCACAGAGCCGTCTATCTTCAGCGGAAATCTTGGAAAGGGAATAATTGACTCCTTTAAGAACGTGGGCAAGCGTTTCACCTTTGGCGGAGATGCTCCCAAGGATCAGAGGATCTATTTTGTAAATATCAAGGAGATCATCGGAAATAAATACGGTACGGCAAGTCCCGTGCCCTTCAGGGTAGTTGATAATAATATCGGTCTGGACATCGATATTTCCGTTAAGTGCTTCGGTGAGTATTCATACAGGATCACGGATCCCGTTCTTTTCTACACCAATGTATGCGGAAATGTTACCGACCAGTATGAGAGGGAAGAGATCGATTCCCAGCTGAAGTCAGAGCTTCTGACGGCCCTGCAGCCCGCTTTCGCGCAGATCTCAGCAAAGGGCGTGCGTTACAGCGAGGTTCCCGGACATACAAACGAGATCGCGGATGCTTTAAATGAGATCCTTTCTAAGAAGTGGTCCGAGCACAGGGGAATAAGCATTGCCTCCTTCGGTGTATCTTCCATCAAGGCTGATGAAGAAGATGAGAAGATGATCAAAGAGGCACAGAGGAATGCCATCAACAGGAACCCCAACATGGCAGCAGCTACACTGGTCAGCGCACAGGCACAGGCTATGCAGGATGCAGCCAACAACCAGGGCGCAGGCGGCGCTATGTTCGGTTTCGCAGGCATGAATATGGCTCAGAACGCAGGCGGCATGAACGCAAGCCAGCTCTTCGGCATGGGCGCGGCACAGGGACAGCCGGCTCCCGGAGCAGCTCCCGCAGCGGCTCCTGCAGCAGCACCGGCAGCAGCTCCCACAGCAGGCGGATGGATCTGTCCGGACTGCAATACACAGAATACGGGCAAATTCTGCACCAACTGCGGAAAACCCGCACCGGCACCTGCTGAAAGTGCAGCATGGTTCTGCCCTGACTGCGGCACAAAGAACGAAGGCAAGTTCTGCACCAACTGTGGTCACGCAAAACCGTAATATCCGTTCAGTCATCAGGATCCCCGGGAACGGTAACAGCTCCCGGGGATTTTTGTTTATCGCAGGGGCCGCGGGAGGATGCCTTTCCGGTGAGGAATGAAGCGGACTCTAATGGCGTGGCTCCTTATCATACCGGAGGAGGACAGATAAAATGAGAAGAACCTTTTATTCTATATTGCTGGCGTTTCTGCTTTTTATTTATCCTGCCTGTAATGTGGTCTGTGCATCGGAGGCCGTTATAATAGGGGATGACGATGATGACGCCGACGACGGTGACGACACCGATGACGACGACGATGACGAAGATGACGACGAAGGTGATGATGACGACGGCGATGACGACGCCGGTGATGATCCGGAGGAGGATCCCCTGCCGGATGATCCTGAACCCTATGAGACGGTAGAGGTCAGGGGATATAATTACGGCTATGATGAGGGTAAGAAGGACGGAGTCTTTGACAGCGGCTTAAGCGGCAACAGCCCGGGACAGAGGGCATATCAGGTCAACGACCCGGAGAGTCTCTATTCCACCATAACCGATCCCGGGTGTACTGAAAGTGAGAATAAGCGCATTGGCTATCCCAGACAGTTTCTGCCGGTTTCCGCTGACGGGCTCGATGCCTATCTGATCTACGCCGGAAAGTGGCAGGAAGGCTACCGGGACGGCTACAGCTACGGTGTGGGAGAAGGAGCGGAAGAAGGCTGGTATGAAAAGGGCTATGTTTTCGGCTGTCTGGATGCGAGAAATGACCTGTACGACCCGGAAGCCGAACACGGGGAAGACGACAGGGTGGTCAGGAACGGTTATTACGAACCGGACCATGAAGACAGTCTTTATCATACCCTGCAGGGAAAATACGGCGATGCCTACAGAGCCGGTTATGATGCGGGCTGGAAGGACGGTCTGGACAGCTTTACCAGTGATGTGGATTACGGCAGCGCTGTTTTTGACCCCTGGAGGATCACCACCTGCCCCGGGAACTGGGATACGTCGGAGCGTTTAATGGTCCAGACGGACATGGAGCTTACCAATGCATATTACGGGGTGGAGGAAGATTCCTTCATGGATTATGAGGGGGATTATCTCAGCGGCTTTGCGGCTGCCTGTTCACCCTTTGCCTGGTATTTTTCCGAAGACAGTACCTATATCCGTGACGGTGAAGTGATAAACAGAAAAGATGAGTCCTTGATACAGGGCGTTAATACCGGGATCGCCGACAGTGAAAACTGGCTCTACAGGGCAGTTGATGCCGGAGACGGCCTTTATCTCCTTATCCGTTACAGAGTGGGGAGCATGGCTGATTACCGGAATTTCAAGGTCCGCCGGTTTTATTATACGAGAGAGAATGGTGACAGCGGCGCCCTTATGAGAGAATGTATCACCGATCATATCAATGATTACTATAACGGAAATGAGTCTGTGGTGGCCTATGATTCCCGGAAGATCGTGGACATGGAGAGGAAGGTCATAGACGGAGAAGAAAAGACCGGAAAGAACACTAAGGGGAAACGCCGGGAGATATGCGCCGAAGGGGTGCTGGTACAATGGGAAAAGGGTAAGGCCGCCGGGTATCTGGGAAAGATCGACCTTAAAGCATATGCAAAGAATAACGTACATGCCAGCGTTTCCGGTGATAACATGCTGTATCTGGGAGACCGTTATATAAACGGCTGTGAGATAGGTAAGAATGAGCGTTATTACAGGGTTTCAAGGGACGAGTCATTGGATGACAGCGGAGAAAGAAAGGAAAAGCTGGAAAAGGTGACCTTTGCAGGCACAAAGTCCGTGGGGAAGCTTTCCAAAGAGGATAATGAGCTGTATTCCGGGGAAGGCCCTTCATTTACCTTAAAGATCAGGAGACTGGATAAGGGGATCGCCGGATACAAAAAAGCCGTCAATGCTGCCCTTAAGGATCAGGTCTTTAATTTTGAGATAGCCAGGGTAAAGATAAGCAGGGAGGAAGAGGAGGAAAGGGAAGAGGAATTCTCTTCTTACTCGAAGCGGTTTACTCTGAGATCGCCTGTTGCGTCCAGGGTGGAAGAGCTTAAGCCCGAAGCTCCGAGGCGCAGGGATTATGAGGATTACGACAGCTTCATGGAAGCGGTAAAGAAATACGAAGAGGGCTTAAAGGCACTGAATGACTATTATGCTTCCGATGAATTTAAGACCGGCTTCTTAAAGGAATTGCAGGAAGCGAGAAAGAAGTACATGGAGGAATACAGGTCCCTTGTATCGAAGTACGGCAGCAAAATGGGGGCCTACGGTAAATATGTCACGGAGAATATCCTTCCCGAATATGTGGATTACACCTATAAGAAAAAGTATTCAGAGGATTATTTTAAGGACGGGAATAAGGACGGGACCGTAAGCCGGATCGAGCAGTGGGAGTACGACAATCTCTACGGGCCTTTTGCCCTTGATGACCCGGACCACTATAATTTCAACGGCAAATTCGATAACGGGGAGAATATCCTGCCGGATCCGGAGGCCTATAATGCGGATTACGGGACCCTTCCCGACTTTGATGATGTGAACTGGATCGTGGACGGCTATTATGTTGCCGATACCGTGATCTTCCTGGATGATGCTTCAGCGGGGGATTTTAAGGGGATGAAAGCGGCTCCCTATGCGGAACCTCCCGTGTTTAACGAGTATCTGTATACCCTGAACGGAGATGTAAGGCTTTCTTTGGGGAAGCTTAAGACAGTGAAGAAAAAGGAAGAGAGGCGGCTTAAGATACGGCCTTCCTTCGTGTTTTACATGGGGGAGGACAGCGACGGGGAATACACCCGGGTTTCAAAACGGAGCATAAAGATCTCCGGAACCGGAAAAAACTTAAGTCTCAGAGATAAAATGGTGGCGGATCAGCCAATACTCTTACTTCACGGGGAAAACGACTTTGAAGGGGATATAGCGATCCGGCTCCGTGCCTCCGGAGAGGCGGGCTACGGCATATGGCGGGATGAAGGCAATAATTACATAGATTCCCTCTGTCCGGAAAGCATCCTGTCAGGGGATCCCTGAGCTCCCGCTATCTAAGATCAGATCCGAAAGCCGGGCAAAGTCGTTAAGGGAGAGCTGTTCACCCCGGACCATAGGGCTCAAACCCATTTTTTCAAGGGCAGAGACCGTGGTTTCAGCCAAACAGCCGGACAGCCCCGAGTTTTTAAGACCGTTTACCAGGGTTTTCCTTCTCTGGTTAAAGGAAGCCCTGATGATATCAAACATAAACCCTTCGTCCCGCACATTGACGGGAGGGGTTTCCCGGAGGGTAAGATTCATGACGGCGGAGGAGACCTTCGGATTCGGGATAAAGGATGAAGGGGGAACGTCCAGCACTTTTTTTACCTCCGTATAGTACTGTACCGCAAGGGACAGGGCCCCGTAGGTCTTTTTCCCGGGAGGGGAGATCATCCGGTCAGCCACCTCCTTCTGTACCATGACCGTAAGGCTTATGATCGGAGCCTTCGACTCCAAAAGCCCCATTATTATGGGAGTAGTGATGTAATAGGGCAGATTTGCCACTACCTTTAAGGGTTTTCCCGAATTCTTTTCTTCGGCCACAGCGGAGATGTCGGTTTTCAGGATATCTTCGTTTATTATGGTCAGGTTGTCATATTCCTTAAGGGAATCCTTCAGGGCGGGGATCAGCTTTTTATCGATCTCCACCGCGCAGACCTCCCGGGCGTTCTCGCAGAGGAGAGAGGTCATGCTGCCTGTACCCGGGCCTATTTCCAGCACCATGTCCTCCTTTGTGACGTCTGCAGCGGCCACAATACCCCTTAAGATGCCTTCATCTATAAGGAAGTTCTGGCCGAAACGCTTGCTGGGACGGATATCGTATTTTTTCATGATGGCAGAGGTTCTGCCGGATATGGTATTTTTATTCATGGTCTTCATCATAAGATATCTTTTGCCCACGGTCAAAACATTTTTATCTCCATAAGAGAAAGGATGGTTTTTCCTATGAATATCTTCGACACACATGCCCACTATGATGACGCTTCCTATGACGGGGACAGGGATCAGGTCATAGAGGCGGTACGGGCAGCGGGAGTAAAGCACTTCGTGAATATTTCGGCTGACCTTGCCTCCCTTAAGGGTACCCTAAACATACTGGATAAATATCCCGAAAGCTACGGAACTCTCGGTATCCACCCTTCCGAAGTGAGAGATCTTGATGAGTCCGTTATGGAAGAGATAGCCGAAAAGACCCGTAATAATGACAGGATAGTGGCAATTGGTGAGATTGGCCTTGATTACTGGGATGAGGGACCGGATAAAGAGAGCCAGGCCTTCTGGTTCAGGCGGCAGCTGGATCTGGCAAGAGAGCTCGGTAAGCCGGTGGTGATCCATTCCAGGGATGCGGTGCAGGACACCTACGATATCCTTTCCGAGAAACACGCGGAGGACATGGGTGGTGTGATCCACTGCTTTTCCGCGTCCGCGGAAATGGCAAAGCTCTACGTGAAAAAGGGCTATTTTATCGGCATCGGGGGAGTGGTGACCTTTAAGAACGCAAAGACCTTAAGGGAGGTTACGGAGTGTGTACCTCTTGAAAATATAGTGCTTGAAACGGACTGTCCCTATCTGGCCCCGGTTCCCTTCCGGGGAAAAAGGAACCATTCGGGCAATCTTACCCTTGTGGCGGAAAAGATCGCGGAGATAAAGGGGATCTCAGCAGAGAAAGTGTGCAGTGCCACATATGAGAACGCCTTAAAACTCTACCGCCTTAAGTAGTACCGGCCGGTTTTTTGCGGTTTTGACACTATTACGGCTCTGTGCTATTCTAATATAGACTATGCGTAGTTGCGCAAAATTCGGGGTAATAATCAGTGGACCGCTATGAATACAATGTGCGGCTTGAACAGATAAGGTCGCTATCGGAAAATCAGGAATTTCATGAAGCTATGGTCATCGCAGACTCCATTGACTGGAGAAAGGTCAGGAGTGTAAGGACCTTAAGCTTTATCAGTGAGATATATAAGATCAACAGAAGATATGAAGAAGCCAGGGATATCCTTCTTATAGCGGATTCCAGGTGCCCGAATGCCAGATCTGTTATCTATGCCCTCTGTGAGCTTTCTATCCGGATGGGCGACTTAAATGATTCCGTCGGATATTTAAAAGAATATATGGAGCTTGCTCCCCAGGATCCCAGCACCTATGTACTGCAGTATAAATTCTACGATCTTACCAATGTGGGGATACAGCAGAGGATCGAGATCTTAGAGCAGCTCAAGAACATAGACTATCAGGAGAGATGGGGCTATGAGCTGGCGAAGCTCTACGCCGAAGCCGGAGAGAGGAAAAAGTGCTTTGAGGAGTGCGACAGCCTGGAGCTCTGGTTCGGCCATGGCAAATTTGTTAACAAGGCCATGGAACTCAAGATGCGCTTCGAGAAGCTGACCCCCGAGCAGCAGCATAAATACGATCATAAGGACGCTATTGAGGTCCTGGCATCTGCCGAGAACCTTCTGGAGCCCGATGATGAGGAGAGAGGGCCTCTTTCCATAGAGATCAGCAATATCCAGCCCTCCAACCAGCCTACCAACCGCATTCCCGATAAGGAGATCAAGGAGAAGATCGCTGTTGATGATATCAAGGCTCCCTCCGTGAACCTCGATAAGTACAGCACCATGAATCTCCAGGCCGAGCTCAGGAGAAATATGACCGAGCTTGAGAATAAGACGGGAGAGCTCTTAAGGGAGAGGGAGGTTCCCCTTCCGCCCATGCGCGATATCGTTCCCATGAAGGCCGATACGGATGTGAGCGAGATCACTGCAGGCACGGGACCTGACAGGAGTATAAGCGAAGCTCCCGTCATGCCGGAGAGCGTTGCTCCCGCACCCTCCGTTACACCCTCGCCCCGCATTAATGCCGGGGATGATGATGTATTTTCAAACAGGATCCCCCTAAATATCGGAAGTAAGAGAGAAAGCGATGTGGAACGGGAGTTTGCCCGTATCCTTTCCGAAGATTATGACGGCCAGCTGAGCCTTAACCTGCCGGATGGACCCGGCGCCGAGGACAGGCAGATCACGGGCCAGATCAATATCGATGATATTTTGAACGGCTGGGGAAGGGGAAAGCCCAAGAACAAGATGAGCATCCCCTCCACGCCGGCGGAAATGTCCGCTTCCTCAGGAGAACCTGCCCCTGCACCGGCTGTAAAGCCGGCACCTGCGCCTGTGGCAGCGCCCGCACCAGCGGCAGCACCTGTACCGGCGCCTGTAGCAACCCCGGCACCTGCGGCAGCTCCTTCGGCCGTTTCAAAGCCTGAGAGCAGCAGGATAAAGGTGGAGCAGCCGGAAAGCCGGTCTTTGGAACAGGAGCCCTCCGGGGAAGAACCGGAATCCGTAAAAGGCAGGATGAAGAGAGAGACTCTGGCGGTGACCTCCGATCTCACCGGGCTTTTGAGAGAGCATCGTGAGAGAGTCAACGCCCGGATGAGGAAGGAAAAGGCTGAAGCGGAGCCCGAAGAGGAGAAGGAGGAGCTTCCGAAGGAGGAAGAGCCTGAAGATACAGTAAAGGAAGAACCGGATGATATTCCCGAAGAAGAGGCGGAAGATCTCTATCCGGAGGAACCGGAAGACCTGCCCGAAGAAGAGCCCGGGGAAGAATTCGAGGAGGATGAGCCGGAAGAGCCTAAGGGATATGTGGCTCCCAAGGCCCAGGAAGTCCATGGTTTTGACGAGGAGGAGAAGGAGATCTTCGCACAGTTCCTTCCAATGCACGATCTCCCGGACCTTATCAGGAATACTCTGGACAGGATGAAGCTAAACGGAAAGAACGGAAACGTTTTTATCACCGGAAACGAGCAGAGTGCGAGACTCAATCTGGCAAACGCCCTTGCCAGGGGCTATATGCATGAGCATCCGGATGAATTTGTGGGGAAGGTGGCCAAGATCCCTGCGGATCTCTTTAATACAAAGAATGTCCAGGATGTGCTTAAGGCACTTGACGGCTGCGCTCTTGTTATAGAGCGGGCGGCGGACCTTACGGACGCTTCCCTTGAGGATATAAGGACAGTGCTCACAAAGCCCGACACGTCCATAATCCTTATACTTGAGGAGACAAAGGCATCCTATAAGATGCTGGAGAGAAACCATAAAAAAGACTGGTTTGACGACATCTTTGATGTAAAGATAGAGATACCCACCTACACCAATGACGATCTGGTGTTCCATGGCAGGGAATACGCCAGGGAGCAGGAGTACATCATTGATGATATGGGTGTGCTGGCGCTGTACACCAGGATCGACGAAAGACAGACAGCAGACCACTTTGTCACCATCGACGAGGTGGAGGAGATAGTGGATGCTGCCATAAAGCATGTCAACCGCAAGACTCCGGGACATTTCCTGGATGTAGTGGTGGGCAAGCGCTATGATGATGATGATATGATAATCCTCAGGGAAAGGGACTTTGTCCAATAACGGAAGAAAGGGGTACGCTTACTATGACAAAAGAGAAGGTATTTATTTCTGATGAAGATCAGTATCTCTTTGGGAAGGGCAGACATTACGAGATCTACAAAAAGCTGGGGGCGCATCAGAGCTTTCAGGACGGCAAAGAGGGATTCTATTTTGCGGTCTGGGCTCCCCATGCACGTTCGGTCTCCGTTGTGGGAGAATTCAACGGCTGGGACGTCAACGCCAACCGGATGGAGAGGCTGGATATAGTAGGTATCTGGCAGGCCTTTATCCCCAATGTACAGAGCGGTCAGTTATACAAGTTCTTTATAGAAAAATCCAACGGAGAGACCATTTATAAGGCAGATCCCTTTGCCTCATACGCAGAATTAAGGCCGGGCACCGCTTCCAGGACCTTTATTTCCGGAAAGGGCGGAAAACCCTACAAGTGGGGTGACGCAAAATGGATAAAGGAGAGATCCGGAAAGGACATGAACCGTGAACCCATGGCTATCTATGAGTGCCATATGGGCTCCTGGATGAGACATCCCACCGAGGAGAATGACGGTTTTTATACCTACAGGGAATTTGCCGACAGGCTTTGCATCTACTTAAAGGAAATGAGGTACACCCATGTGGAGCTAATGGGTATTGCGGAGCACCCCTTCGACGGTTCCTGGGGCTATCAGGTTACGGGCTATTACGCCCCCACCTCCCGTTACGGAGATCCCGATGACTTCAGATATCTGGTGGATAAGCTCCATAAACAGGGAGTGGGAGTGATCCTTGACTGGGTTCCCGCCCATTTCCCCAGAGATGAGCACGGGCTTGCAAATTTTGACGGAGAGCCTTTGTTTGAGTATTCGGATCCCAGAAAGGGAGAGCATCCCGACTGGGGTACAAAGATCTTCAATTACGGAAAGAGCGAGGTCAGCAACTTCCTTATCGCCAACGCCGCATACTGGGTGGAGGAGTTCCATATCGACGGTCTCAGGGTCGATGCGGTGGCGTCCATGCTCTATCTGGATTACGGTAAGAGAGACGGGGAATGGGTGGCCAATAAATACGGCGGCAATAAGAATCTGGAGGCCATTGAATTCTTCAAGCACCTGAATTCCTTTATGATCGGGAAGTATAAGGGAGTGATGATGATAGCGGAGGAGTCCACGGCCTGGCCCAAGGTTACCGCCAGACCCGAGGATGACGGACTCGGCTTCTCCTTCAAGTGGAATATGGGCTGGATGCATGATTTCTGCGATTACATGAAGCTGGACCCCTATTTCAGGAAGAATAACCACTACAAGATGACCTTCGCCATGAGCTATAATTCGGCGGAGAATTACATACTGGTGCTGTCCCATGACGAGGTGGTGCACTTAAAGTGCTCCATGCTCAACAAGATGCCCGGCAGCCCCCAGGAGAAATTTGCGAACCTGAGGGCGGGCTACGCCTTTATGATGACCCACTGCGGAAAGAAGCTGCTCTTCATGGGCCAGGAATTCGGGCAGGAAAGAGAGTGGAGCGAAGAGAGGGAGATAGACTGGTTCCTTCTCGGGGAAAGCAGTCACGCCGCTCTTCAGGCTTATTCCAAGGAGCTCTTAAAGATCTACAATAAATATCCCGCCCTCTGGGAATTCGATAATGATGAGAGGGGCTTTAAGTGGATCAATGCCGATGACACGGATAAGAGCCTTTATTCCTTTATAAGGATGAATTCCGGGGGAAAAGACAATCTGGCAGTTGTGGTGAACTTTACTCCCATAGAGAGAGCTGATTACAGGATGGGCCTTCCGAAGGAGACTAAGTGTACTCTGGTGCTGAACAGTGATGAGATAAGGTTCGGCGGCACCGGGGCAGAGGTTAAGAAGACCGTTAAGACCGAGAAGATGGAATGGGACAATCAGCCTTATTCCATAGGATTTACCCTTCCTCCCTTCGGAGCGGTGATCTATAAGTTTGATTAGAATCAGAGCAGATATTGTTCTTTTTTAAAAACATGAGCGGCTGTTCTGTGGAAATCACAGGAAAACGGTTAAAATATCTATAAGAACAGCCGATATTGTTAGTGGAAGTGACTGAATCGTTTACTTTTAATCTTTAAAGAAAGGAGGCAGACATGGCAATGCGGGTTAATCCTACAATGCAGGGGTACTTCAATACCGACCGGATAAACCGCGATGACAATGCGAGAGTCAACCGGGTCGAGAGAGTCAGTCCCGTTGAGGAGTCCAGAGGCATAAGCTCTCTTACCGAGCAGAAAGCCGATGAGCTCATGCGCGGCAGCCGGGGCGTACTTCAGACAAAAGTATCTCCCGACAATTCCTTCCAGAAAGCCATGGTTTCGGACGCCTCCTTTGCATATGAGAGGATGGCTGCGAAGCTTATGGACAAGCTTCCGAATATCCTCCGGGATATGAAGAATCTTCCTGAGACCAGCGACATCAACAACGTATCCGATGTTGTTAAGAAAGCAGAGAAGATCGCCGAAGCTCCCCAGAAGGTTATTATCGGGGAGGATGGCAGGGTATCCGGCGAAAGGGCCGCCATACCGGAAACAGAGGATATCAGTCTTTAAGACTGATAATAAGGACAAAAAAGGGGGAGCAGGCTATCCGGCCGCTCCCCCTGATCTTTTGTAACCGATACAGTCTTATATTTATGAGGTGAAGGCAGCTACAAATGCCTTTGCATCCTCTTCACTCATGCCCTTCTGGGAAACGAGCTGCTCCGTATACCAGGCTGCAGCTCCCGATGCCGCATTCTTAAAGGAATCGGAGTCGATGGCATCAAGCGTTGTAACCTCCATGGCGCCGTTTTCCTTCCATTCCTTAACAAGGGCGTCAACATTTTCACGGTTTATGGTCTTCTGATATTCCACAGCCTTTGCAGCATTGGCATCAATAACGGCCTTCTGCGCATCACTGAACTGGTCATAAGCTCCCTGATTTATGCAGAAGAAAAGGCAGTCATAATACGCGTTCCAAAGGGAAATGTAATCCTGGACATCCTGAACCGAAGCGGATGCTATGGCGGTCTCGGGGTTCTCCTCTCCGTCTACGGTACCCTGCTGAAGAGCGGTGTAGGTCTCGGCCCAGTTCATAACTGAAGCATCGCAGCCCCACTCCTTGTAAACCTCTGCGCAGAGGTCATTGGAGCATATACGCATCTTTATATCCGAAAGATCCGATACATTTGTGATGGGCTTCTTTGAGTTGGTGATCTGCCTGAATCCGTTCTCTGCGATACCCTCGCACTTAAGGCCGTATTCGGCCAGGACGCTCTTCAGGTTGTTTCCGCCTTCTCCCGCCATAACCTTATCCACATCATCATAGCTGCTGAAAATGTAGGGGAGTGAGACCACATTAAATCTGGGGTCGAAATTCGCATAAATAAGGTTTGAATGGAGGGATACCTGTATGGTGTTTCCGTCCATAAGGGACTGGATCCCCGCAACCTGGTCACCGTTTGTAAGCTGCTCTCCGGCGTAAACTGCTACCTTTACCTTGCCGCCGGTGGATTCCTGCATAAGAGCGTTGAAATAATAACCTGCCTGAGCCCAGGTGGAGGTGTCTCCTGTTGAGCAGTCGAAGTTCCATGTGGTTTCGGGCCACTCCTCACTTCCCTCGTACTTTGCCGCATCCTTTGAAGCAACAAAGCGGTCTGACGCCTCGTAGTCCTGATAATCAATTCCCGCAGAAGCTTCCGCGGCAGCAGGAGCTGCGGATCCCTGCCCGGCTGCTGCGCCGGCGCCTCCGCCGCAGGCTGTCATGGTCGATACTACTGCTGCTGTAAGCAGTACAGACAAAACTTTTTTCATAAAACATCCTCTCTTTCTGTTCTTTACAGTGCCTCTTTTAATGGCTGAATAACAGGCTCACTCCCGGAACATAGGTTACCAGAAGCAGCACTATCAAAGATGCTATTATCATTGGTATGACAGAATTTGATATCATGGGTAAGGTGACTTTATGATATACATCTCTTCCCTCCTTTTCGGAGGAAACAGCATCTTTGATCTTTAGTCCCATGGCCACAAAAAGGTTAACCCCCACAGGAGGTGTAACCTGACCGATAGCCAGATTAACGGTGGCGACTATTCCGAAGGCCACCGGATCATATCCCAGCTGCAATGCTACGGGGAGCATTATGGGTATGAAGATATACATGGCAGAATTGGCGTCAATAAAGCATCCTGCTATAAGGAAGATGATATTGACGATTATAAGGAATACCGCTCTGTTGGCCGAAACACTTGTTAACAGCTGCTGTGCCGCCTGGGAAATACCGAAAAGTGTACAGCAGTATGAGAAAAGGGAGGCAGAAGCTACGATGAGCATTATGCCGCCCGTAGTCTTTGCGGAATCCACCATTATCCCGAAAAGATCCTTAACCTTTACTTCCCTGTATATGAACATGCCCACTATAAGGCCGTAGACCACCGATACTGCCGCTGCCTCTGTAGGAGTGAAGATCCCTCCGTAGATACCTCCAAGGATGATCACCGGCATTAGAAGCCCCCAGAAAGCTTCCTTAAAGCTCTTAAAACGTTCTTTCCAGCTTCTCTTCTCATGGGTGGGTTTTATGCCCTTTCTCCTGACCTCGATGAGAACCACAACGGCGAGAGCGATCCCCATAAGTATTCCGGGAACTATGCCCGCCATAAACATCTCACCCACATTGGTATTTGCAATGGAGGAATAGACCACAAAGGCTATGGAAGGAGGGATGACAATGGCTATGGAACTTGAAGTAGCCATTAACCCCTCGGAGAATGCCGGGGAAAATCCGGATTCTATCATGGTGGGAACAAGAACCGCTCCCAGCGCCGCTACCGTTGCGGGACCGGATCCCGAGATAGCTCCGAAGAAACAGGCAACAATGACACAGACTATGGCCATTCCGCCTCTTACGTGTCCCACACAGTCATCGATAAAGCTTACGAGACGCGTCGAAATACCTGCCTTTGCCATGATGTTTCCCGAAAGAACGAAAAAGGGTATGGCAAGAAGCAGGAATTTAGCTGTCCCGGTATAGGTGTTGGTTGCTATAATGCTGAGATCCAGCATCGAAAACTTCGGATCCGTGGCCGATGCCACAAGAACTGTAAGAGCCGAACTCATTCCGAGACAGATCGCAATGGGCAGCCCGATCAACAGCATTATAAAGAATGAAATGAATAAAACAGCCGCTATCATGCTCTGTCCCCCTTTCCCTCCGGGTCGTTAACACAGAAATCAATGCAGTTTTCAATAAAGTGAAGGGCCAGTGAAATTCCGCCGATCACCACAAAGAGCCAGAAGATGCTTTTGCTGATATGGAGTATGGGACTGAAGGTATGGTCTGTGGTCACCCTTCCGAATCCCTGCCAGGCAAGGATCAGGGAATAGATCACGGCGATCACCGTGGAGATGATCTTCAATACTTTTCTGGCACCGTATCCCACATGATCCGGCACCAGCGCCAGATTTACCAGATCTCCCGTTCCGGCAGCAACTCCAGCCGCAAGGAGGGAGATCAGTACAAATACTGCCACCACTATCTCCTCAGCGAAGCCCCAGGAATGGTGGAAAACATATCTGGCCACCACATTTCCGAAGGTCAGACCAAGCACCAGAACAGAAGCAAGGGCAAGAACCACTTCCTCTATCAGGGTAATAAAGTGCATTATTTTCTTATATACCTGCATATATCCTCCGTATGGGTTCATCCATCCTAACGTTCAGAAAAACCGCTAACGCAACAATTCAGAATTATAAGTGCATTGTTTTAGCGCGTCAAGGGAATCTACAATACCATCCGGATGGCACAGTACAGCAAAAGTAACGCCATTAATATATTTATCACCCGGTAGTGCCTTCCGTAGAAAGGATTTAAGATGCTTCCGAAAAAAGCCCAGATGAGGTTGCCTGCGCCGCAGCAGGCAGTCATCGTTACCGCGAAGAGAAGGATAGCCGGGATACTGCTTCCGTAGGGCAGAAAATATCCGGGAAAGGCGGCGAGGCCAAGCATGATGACCTTTACATTTAGAAACTGCAGGAGAAATCCGCTGCGGAAATCAAGAGCCGTGTCCTTTCCGCTGCCTTCCCCGGAGGGTTTCTTTTTAAGGGTAAGCCATGCGAGATAAAGGATATAGGCCGCACCCGCGTATTTAAGGTATGGAGCTGCAGCGGGAATGATCCTGCTTAAGAGGGTGCAGAAAGCCCCTGCCATCACCATGACGGTAATAAGTCCTGACCATATGCCAAGAAGAAGGGGAATGCATTTTTTAAGCCCGTTCTGTCCTGCCGAGGAAAGCAGCAGTATATTGTTGGGACCGGGCATAAAGGTCACTGCGCAGATATACATGATAAATGATATATAGATACTTACAGGCATTTTACCTCCCTACGGACCGTGGTTAACGGCCCATACATTATAACAGGGTCAGGGGACTTAAGAAAAGACCGGTATATGCCGAAATAATAAACGTAATATCATCACGGCGGGGCAGGGAAGCCCTGCAGGTTGAGAGTCACATGGAAGTCACGGCTAAAATATGCATATCAATTTTCAGGCTGAAGTACATCCTCCGGTAGAAAAAACAGAGCAGCAGGTGGGAAACAGGGCGCTTAATGCCTACGGGGCGGGAAAGATGAGCGGCATGAACCCCTCCGGAGTCGTCATGGATCTGGACGGAAACAGGACCCATGGCTTTAAGGGCATATCCGCTGACCGGAAAAAAGACAGGGAAAGGGGCGGCATCCCGGAAGATGTCATGTCCTATGACGCCAAAAATTCCCATAATTACATGGCTGTCATGTCAAACACCATGTCCGCAAAGGATTTTCAGGAGCTGAAGGAAGAGGGCTATAAGCCCGGGAAAATGAGCGAGGCGGAAGCAGTTACCGGACTTGACCGGATTAAGGTCATACTTGCCCAGTCGGGTGTGGACGTAGCCGGATTTACGGATACATTGGATAAGGAAACTGTAAAGGAGATCACGGGAAGCTATGCGGGAGCAGAGGGGCTTTCCGGAGAGAGCACGGTACAGGAGCTGATGAGCGCCGATGAGGAGAGCCTTAAGGACTTTGTGTCAAAGAGCCTTGAAGAGAGGGATCTTCCTGCGACGGAGGCAAATGTAAAGGATGCCTTAACGGCCCTTAACATGGCCGCGGATCTTGAAGCGCCGGACAGCGGCAGTACAGAATATCTCCTTTCCAATCTGAAGGAGCCCACCATAGAAAACGTCTATTTTGCCGAGCATTCCGGAGCGGGAGAAGGATCCGGACAGGCCGGGGGATATTTCTCCTCCGACGGAAGCGCATACTACGCGGAAGTGGCGGGAAACGAGGATCTGGAAGGCTTAAGGGACCAGATAGATTCTGTCCTTAAAAGAGCGGGCTTCGAGCCGGATGACAGGTTAAGAAATGATGCGGAATACCTTATCAGATCAGGCTTTGCCCTGACAGAGGAGACCATCGGCCTCTATGAGGACATAAAGGGTATAGCCTTTCCCTTGAAGGCCGGAGACCTGATGGCAGAGATAAGTAGCGCCATTTCAGGAGGAGAAGGTGCAGCTTCTGCGGCCCTCATAAGGGGATACAACAGGATAAAGAGCGAGAGGATATTAAACGAGACAAGGCTCCAAATGAACACCGAGGCAAACCGGGCCATAAAGACCGACAGCGGTTTTTCCCTGGAGACCTCTTCTCTTTCGGAAAAAGTGGAAGAGCTTAAGGTAAAGGAAGACGCGTTTTACAGGGCTGCTTTCTTAAGTAACAGGGAAGAGGGAGGCATGTCTCTTGAAGACTGCATAAGCCTTGCGGAGGAGACATCCTATAAGGTAAACGAGATAAAGAACATGCCGGCCGCCCTGGCGGGATCCTTCGCTTCCGCCGAGGAATTTACGGTAAACGACGTCTACGAGGCCGGAAACCTTATGAAGGCGAAATTTGAGGAAGCAGGTACGCTCTACGAAGCGGTGGGAACGGAAGTGAGACCGGATCTGGGAGACAGGATCGGAGACGCTTTCAGGAATGCAGCTGATCTCCTAAAGGAGCTGGAGATAAAGGACACCATTGAAAACTTAAGGGCTGTGCGGATCCTTGGCTATAACGGAATGGAGATAACCGGGGAGAACATTGACAGCGTAAAGGCTGCTGATCAGACTGTCCGGACCCTTATAAACCGCCTTACGGGCTCTGCAGTGGTCTCCCTTATAAGGGAGGGGGTTAACCCCCTGGAGACCAGTGTTCAGGATCTGATAAAAAAGATCTCCGACATGGAGAATCTGAGTGAAGAAAACGAAAAGTTCAGCGAATACCTTTTTAAGCTGGAGAGAAACAGGGAGATAAGCGATGAGGAGGCAGAATCCTATATCGGCATCTTCCGTCTTATAAGGCAGATCGAGAAGAGCGACGGCGCCGTTATCGGAGCCGTGGTGAACAGCGGAAGGGAGCTCTCTTTAAGGAATCTTTTAACGGAGCTTAGGACCAGGGGCAGGGGCCACATGGACTTCAGCATAGATGATGACTTCGGGGGAGTGGAAGCATCAGGGGAGACTGCCGGTATCGGGAAAATAGATACCCAGATAGAGACCGCATTCAGGAAGGAGCCCGGGGAAAGAGACAATAATGAGTCTGCCGGGGAAGATAAGGATAAGGAAAGCAGACCCGAAGAAGCGGTACAGTACGGGGAAAACCTGATCCATGAGATATACGACAGGCTTGATCCCGGGGCCTTAAAGGAGATGGGGGGCCTATCCGGTGACACGACTCTAAATGAGCTTATAAATGCGCTCCGTAAAGGATTCCCCGCAGAGGCTCAGCAGGAGGAGATGTACAGCGAGGAAATGCTTGATGAGATCCGGGAAGCGGCCTCAAAGGAGGATGAGGTATACGAGGCGCTTCTCCGTTTCGGACAGGAGATCACACCGGAGAACGTAAACGCCATGGACGCCCTTATGAATTCAAGAGGAGCTCTCTTCAGTGCATTTGCAGAGCTCTTTGCCGGGAATATGCCTGACATCATGAGATCCGCTTCTTCAAAGATCTTAGATCGTATGGACAGGGATGAGGATGAGGAAGAAGGGGACAGCGGTGAAGAGGTCCGGGAAGCTTACGGCGAGATGGCGGAGGAAGTAGCGTCAGTCCTTAAGGAAGCTTCAGAGGCAGCGGACAGTTATATAGACTTAAAGCGGCTCCACAATCTGAACCGGCAGCTCACGGTGGCAAGAGCTCTTTCCAATGAGGAAAACTATGAGATCCCCATGGAGCTTGACGGGAAATTCACCTCCGTAAACCTTAAGATAATAAGGGGTACAGGGGAGTCAAAGGCCTCCGTATCCTTTGAATCGGAGAGATACGGAAAGGTTTACGCCGAATTCACCCTTGAAAACGGCAGCGTTAACGGCTTTGTCACCACTGAAGGAGATGAGGGAGAAAGCCCGGTGAGGGAAAGGACGGAGCTCTTTAAGCAGAACCTGGGGAACAGGGGTATAGATGCGGGTGAGATCATTTTTGAAAAGTCTTTAAAGACAGATATAAACAGAATCCCGAAAATTGCCGATAAAAATACTGTAGATCACAGAGATCGTCCGTCAGGGACAGACGGACAGGAGAACGGAACAGGCAAGGATGCCGGCACAGACCCCGTTTTATTGTATAAAACGGCGGGGATCTTTATACAATCCTTTTAACAAGGTAAATGGAGGTATCCTATGCATATCAACAGCAACATTACTGCGCTCATCACCAATAATTCACTTCTCAGGAATGAGTCCGCATTCTCGCTTTCCACGGGAAAACTTTCATCAGGCTACAAGATCAATACCGCAGGGGATGATCCCACGGGTTATGCTATTTCCGGAAGAATGCGCCAGCAGCTGGATGCATTGAAGAGAGCCGATGTCAACGCAACTACGGGAAAATCCGTGCTGGAAACGGCAGACGGAGCTCTAAGTGAAGTTACGGAAATGCTCCAGAGATTAAACGAACTTGCAATAAAGGCAAGCAACGGTACCATGTCAGCCAGCGACAGATCCGACATACAGAGAGAGGTTGACCAGCTGACAGATGAGATACAGAGGATCTCAGATCAGATAGAGCTTAACGGCCAGAAGCTGCTGGACGGACATCTGGAAAACCATGGGTACTGCGAGAC
>JAFVEU010000185.1 GCA_017475845.1 Lachnospiraceae bacterium
CAGTTCAGACTGCTGTCAGAGATGATTATGTGCCTCAAACATTTAACGTGACTTTCTGGGACTGGAACAATGATGATGAGGCATATACTCTTGAATATGTTGACCTGGCACAACACGACGTTATTGAGGACGAAAAAGCAAAAGAGCCGGCTGAATTGAAAGATCCTGAATGGGTGTTTGACGCCTGGTATACAGAATATACCCCTGAAGGCGGTCTCTCTGGTATATATGATTTTGACCTGCCGGTTACCGGAGACTTAAAGCTTTATGCCGGGTGGAAAAAGAAGGCGGGAAGCGGGAAGCTCTTTCCCGACCAGGGAGGCAGTGGTTTCCTGTTTACTATTAATGAAGACGGGAAGACTGCTACTATCGCAAGAAACTTTGAGCAGGATCCGGTTACAAATTCATACACACAGATAGATTCCGATCTTAAGATCCCGGAGATCGTATCGGAATCCGGTATTGAGTATACGGTTACGGGCGTGGGAGAAAGTGCCTTTGAGAACAAGGGATACATGGGTGAGCTTATATTGCCCGACACCCTGACAGACATCGGAAACAGGGCATTCTGCGGCTGTGTTGATCTTACAGGTGAGCTTCAGCTTCCGGATACCCTTAAGACCATTGGTGACAGCGCTTTCATGATGGAGGTCGGAGGTTCAAAGCTTAGTGGACCCCTCAATTTCGGCTCCAGCCTGGTTTCCATAGGAAACAGCGCATTTGAGTACTGCGAAGGCTTTACCGGAGATCTGATCCTCCCCGATACCCTTGAAAAAGTCGGAGATTACGCGTTCAGCGGATGTACCGGTTTCGGGGGAAAGATAAAACTCGGGAATAAGCTTAAGACTATAGGTAAATATGCGTTTGCCGGCGACAGAAATTCTTATGTATTTTCAAAATATACCGGAGGGATCGAGATCCCCGCAACCGTTACCAGCATAGGAGAACGTGCATTTAATAACGGTCAGTCCCTTGAAGGAGTTCTTTCCATTCCCTTAAGCGGAAATCTGGTCAGCGTAGGGGATTATGCTTTTTATTCCTGCAGTAAGCTTAAGGGAAACCTTACCTTCCCTCAAACCCTCAGGACTATTGGAGAACGTGCTTTTGCTGATTGCAAGGGCCTTACAGGAGACCTTTTGATTCCTGATGGTGTAACGGTCATAGGCGGAGGGGCTTTCGGCTCCTGCACGGGACTCGGGGAAACACTTACCATAGGTGAAAGCGTTGAAAGAGTGGATAAAATGGAGGAGTCAGGGACATATATGGAGCTGCTCTCCTTTATGAACTGTTCAGGGATCAAAAGAGTAATAAATAAATCGGATAAGGTTCAGGTAGATCTGACAATGACGGTCATCAATAACGAGATCTGGACCGATGCTGCCGGAAACACTATTAAGACCATAGGTAAGGGTGTTGCTTACAGGAGTGATTACACAGGTGAAAGGATAGATCCCAATGATCCGAATAACCCCGGGGGATCCGTATCCGGAAATGTGGCTTCGGATGTAAAGGAAGAAGAGATACCGGTGGAAGGGATCGAGGGAGTTGATAAGGTTAAGATCGTTTATCCCCATAAGATACCCTTCTTCGGAAAATCAAAGATCGGTGTGGAGTACTTCACAAAGGACGGAGCAAAATTCACGGTTTCATTTAATGGTCAGGAATATGCCGTTACGAAGATCAAGGTCAATAAAAAGAAAAAGAAGATACAGATAACGAAGCTTGAAAATGCCGATAAGAAGGCGGTAAAGGCCATTAAGAAAGCCACAAAGGGCGAAAACGGCCTGGATTATGATACCGCCCCCTATGTAGTAAGTGACAGCGATAATGTCATCGTGAAGTTCAATAAGAAGATCCCGGATACCGTTAAATCCGCCAAGGTTATGATCAACAATAAGTACTTTAATATTAAAAACAAGAATGATTGTCTGGTCTTTAACCCGGTGGTCAATGCAGTCACATTCAAGCATGATGACGTGATAGGAAGCTCCACAACCTTCACTTCGAAATAAGAAATCTAAGTAAAACCGGTTTGATCAAAGCACAGGGCTGCCGCAGCAGATGCGGCAGCCCTCTGGTTTATTCTGTGCGGCAGATTCGGATCCGCTCTCCGCAGCGGAAAGTGTGCTATAATGGTGTGCAAAAAGATTTTCAAAAACGGAGGGGCATTGGAAGAGCCCGGCTCTCAAACAGACTTAAGGAGGTTTTTTCATGAAGGTTTGTCTTTTGAACGATTCGTTTCCGCCGGTCATCGACGGCGTGGCAAATACCGTCAAAAACTATGCAAGGGTTCTGACCGACTGCGGAAATGATGTGGAGGTGGGAACACCCAGATATCCCGGTACGGATTATTCCGGGTATCCCTATTCGGTGGTGCCGTACCAGAGCTTCAACACCACGCATATCGTAAACGGTTACAGGGCAGGCAATCCCTTTTCCGTAACCGCGATTGAAGAGCTCGCTTCATTTAAGCCGGATATAATACATTCCCATTGTCCCTTTTCTTCAACCATAATGGCACGGATCTTAAGGAATGAGACTGCTGCACCCATAATATTCACCTATCACACCAAGTTTGACGTGGATATCGCAACAGCGGTTAAAGGGCAGCTCATCAGGGACAGGGTTGCAAAGATCATGGTGAATAACGTATCCGCCTGCGACGAGGTCTGGACCGTAAGCCACGGGGCCGGGGAAAACCTGAGATCCTTAGGATACGAGGGAGAATACAGGGTTATAAATAACGGGGTGGACTTTGAAAAGGGGAGAGTCCCGAAGGAAAAAGCAGACAGCGTAAGGGCGGACTATGACATACCGGAGGATGTGCCTGTCTATCTTTTCGTCGGAAGGATAATGAAATATAAAGGACTGCCCATCATTGCCGAGGCCATGAAGCTTCTGTCAAAGGAGGGGAAGGACTTCAGGATGATATTTGTGGGCGGCGGCACCGATAAAGAGGAAATGCAGAAAATGTGCATTGAAAACTCTCTTTCCGTTGATATAAAGGATGAAGACGGCAGGATAAGATCCCTTGCGGTATCGGAAGCTCCGGGAAAGGTGATATTTACGGGGGCAGAGAGGGACAGGGAGGTTTTAAGGGCCTGGAATACCCTTGCGGATCTCTTCCTCTTTCCTTCAACCTATGATACAAACGGGATCGTGGTGAGAGAGGCTGCGGCCTGCGGACTTTCAAGTGTGCTTATAAAGGACTCCTGCGCAGCGGAAGGGATAACTGACGGGCGGAACGGATATATCATAGAGGAGACGGGGGAAGCCATGGCAGCGCTTCTTTCAAGGATCGGAGATGACAGGGAAGCGCTGCGGCAGACGGGTCAGCATGCCATGGATGAGATCTATATTTCCTGGGATGATGCTGTAAAGGACGCTGCAAGCCGTTATGAGGAGATAATGGAGGCAAAACGCAGGGGAATGCTCCTTCCGGTAAGGAAAGAGCCTTCACATTATGTACTGGAGGCTGCCACGGCACTGGTGGACAGCTCGAATTATCTGTTAAGTGTTCCCCACAGCATAAAAGAGGGTATGATGGAAAACCTTACGGATGTGAGGGATGAGCTCCATGATACATACGAGGAAATGCATGACAGGTACGGAGAACTCCATGATAAATATACCGAATTCGTAAAGTCGGTAAAGGAAGGGGCGGAGAATTTGAGAAGAAGAGGCATAGGAATGAATAAGAAACCGGAGAGTGAGGAGAAGTGAATATCGTACTGCATCAGCCGGAAATACCGTCCAATACCGGAAATATCGGAAGGACCTGTGTTGCGACGGGGTCTTCCCTGCATCTCATTGAACCCCTTGGATTCATATTAAATGACAAACTGTTAAAGAGAGCCGGAATGGATTACTGGGATAAGCTCAATGTGGAAAGATACATGAATTATGAGACTTTTAAGGAGAAGCATCCCGGAGCGAAGATATGGCTTGCCACTACAAAGGGAAGACAGAGCTATACAGATGTGAGATATTCCCCGGATGATTTCATAATGTTCGGACGGGAAGGGGGCGGCATTCCGGAGGACATCCTGAAAGCTGATCCGGAAGCCTGCATAAGGATACCCATGGGGTACGGTATCCGTTCCCTTAATCTGGCCAATTCCGTTGCTATAGTGCTTTATGAGGCATTAAGGCAGAACGGGTTTCCCGGACTTAAGACAGGCTGATCTGATATTTATGCCTTTCCGTCACCGGAAAAGAGAAGGATCTTTTCCTCCACTACCTTCCGGACA
>JAFVEU010000186.1 GCA_017475845.1 Lachnospiraceae bacterium
ATAAGGATGGGAGAATCCAGGTCTATCTGAAATGCAGGCAGGAGCGAAGCCGGATTGTATCAGGGAAAATGCTTGCCCGCAGTGTGGGGTATGTGGTGCGGAGGAGAATGCAGTCACGGCAAAGCGGACCTGGTCCATTCCCACGGGGATGGCAGCGATCCGCATCAGCTTTTATGTGCTGGCCCTTTGCCTGGCGGTAGCACTCTTTGTCCGCTTTTCTTTGGACAAAAACATGATCGGCGTCATGGTCAGTGCCGTGGCGGGTCTGATCCCTCTGTGGCTGACGGCTATCGCGCTGGCGCTTCATTTCATCATGCCGGGAAAACTGGCAAAGATCTATCTTAGAAAACGATTTACGGAGAGGAGTTAAGAATGCAGCAGGAAACAGTCATCGTCATCGATTTCGGCGGACAGTACAATCAGCTGGTGGCCAGAAGAGTCAGAGAATGTAACGTATACTGCGAGATCTATTCATATAAGACCGATCTGCAAAAGATAAGGGATATGCATCCCAAGGGGATCATCCTTACCGGAGGCCCTTCCAGTTGTTATGAGGAGGGCGCTGCAAGCTGTTCTCCCGAACTGTTTTCCATGGGAGTACCGGTGCTTGGTCTTTGCTACGGCGCGCAGCTGATGCAGCATGTGCTGGGAGGCGAAGTAAAGCGGGCTCAGAACAGGGAATACGGAAAAACGGAATTGAAGGTGGATAATTCGGCGAGATTATTCGCGGGGGTTCCCGAGAATACCTCATGCTGGATGAGCCACTTTGATTATATTTCCGCGCTGGCACCGGGCTTTAAAGCCATCGCTACCACGGAAAACTGTCCCGCAGCCGCTGTGGAGAATGAGGCGGCAGGACTTTACGGCATCCAGTTCCATCCGGAAGTTCTCCATACACCGGAAGGCACGAAGATGTTGTACAACTTTGTACGAAACATCTGTGGCTGCAGCGGAAGCTGGAGAATGGATGCATTTGTAGAAGAAAACGTGAAAGCCATCCGCGAGAAGGTGGGCGACGGTAAGGTGCTGTGTGCCCTTTCCGGCGGTGTGGATTCTTCCGTGGCTGCAGTACTCTTATCCAAAGCTATTGGAAAACAGCTGACCTGTGTCTTCGTGGATCACGGTCTTCTTCGGAAAAACGAAGGAGACGAGGTGGAAGCCGTATTCGGACCGGAAGGCCCCTACGACCTGAACTTCATCCGCGTGAATGCCCAGGAGCGTTATTACGAGAAACTGGCGGGAGTTTCCGAGCCGGAGAAGAAGCGTAAGATCATCGGCGAAGAGTTTATCCGCGTTTTTGAAGAAGAAGCAAAGAAGATCGGTAAGGTGGATTTCCTGGTGCAGGGAACCATCTATCCTGACGTTGTGGAGTCCGGTCTTGGCGGTGAGTCCGCAGTGATCAAGTCTCACCATAATGTCGGAGGACTTCCGGAGCATGTGGATTTCCGGGAGATCATCGAACCCCTTCGGAATCTGTTTAAGGACGAAGTAAGGAAGGTTGGCCTGGAGCTTGGGATCCCCGATCATCTTGTTTTCCGTCAGCCTTTCCCCGGTCCCGGTCTTGGCATCCGTATCATCGGCGAAGTTACTGCCGAGAAGGTAAAGATCGTTCAGGATGCAGACTTTATCTACCGGGAAGAGGTCGCAAAGGCTGCGGATGAGTGGAAAAAGAATGCGGGAGGTCAAGGCAATCCGCCCTGGATGCCGGATCAGTACTTCGCTGCACTGACCAATATGCGTTCCGTCGGCGTTATGGGTGATGAGCGTACTTACGACTACGCCGTAGCACTTCGCGCTGTCCGTACCATCGACTTCATGACTGCGGAAGCCGCAGACATTCCTTTCGAAGTCCTGCAGAAGGTCATGAGCCGTATCATCAACGAAGTCCGCGGTGTCAACCGCGTCATGTACGACCTCACCAGCAAGCCCCCCGGCACCATCGAGCTGGAATAATACCGGTGTCATAGGGCGAAGCAGATTATCCTCCAAGAGGTAAACTGTCTTATCCTGAAAGAATAAAATAAAACAATAGTAACAGACCTTGAAAAGGACTAACGAGACCCCTTTCCAAGGTCTGTTCTTTTGTTTATTAATCCTTGTAGTATAAGGCGTTGATGGGATTTATGACTCATGCGTGAGAGCCTTTTACAGATAACCATTAAGAAGTATTATGGGTACTCTTTATCTATGGGTGGAGGATAAGCTGCTTTGCCCTTTGGAGGATAAAGTAGAGTGACCAAGGATATAGTATATTGACGCTTCACCTGTCAACTAAGCAAAGGAGGAGCTGATTATGCGAAAGAAGAACTACAAGGGACGGGTCACTAAGAGATACTTACCAAAATGTAATGACATCTGCAGAACCTATGATCCTATCATGACTGCATACAGAGAAGCTTAAGAATGTAGGAAATGCGGTTAGGGGCGGACATAGAATCGCTGAAGAATACGGTGCTACCTATGAGAAAGGAAGTGCCATTAACAATTCCACATACAGTATTAGTCTGTGCTTTTAAGCACTGAAATAAAAGCATGGCTTCACCTTACGGACTATGTTATCATCGAAAGCGGAGAGCCTTACAGTATCATGACAGACAGGGAAACCCTGGATATAGAGGATGCGCCTAGTACGTATTAAATATTCTGATCAACTCTTCCTGAGAAGTTGTCTTGTTCATGAGTGCAAGCCTTAGAAGAATGACAGCTTTCTGTGCGGGGAGGTCTTTTGCGGCAACCGTGTTTTCACACAGGACAGCATCCTGCGTAATAATACCATCATCTATCCGAGAACTGACCACAACAGGGATTTCAAGCTTGTTTATC
>JAFVEU010000187.1 GCA_017475845.1 Lachnospiraceae bacterium
CCGTTAAAGGTCCGGGGGACCTTTTGCGACCGCGTTTAGACGCGCTGAGCGCGGCTGCGGGCCGTTAAAGGTCCGGGGGACCTTTTGCGGGCACGCTTTGACGCGCTGAGCGCGTCAGTGCCCTGTCGTCCGCAAGTTCAAATCTTGTCACCTCGATTAAAAAAGGTCATCCAACAGATGGCCTTTTTTTGATCGATATCATTTACTTCGCCTTGCGGCCTCAAGTCCCGGACGTAGTGAGGGCCGTGGCACAGAAAGACTCCCTGTGTTCCGGCTCCCCTGACACGCTTGACCACAACATCCTCTGTTCCAAGACTCCTGTAGCAACTTTCCGCCTCCGCCTCGTCTTTCACGACCATTCCCCTGATATATCTCAATCCGTTCTTTTTAAGGGCCTCATGCATGGCATCCTTCTCTGTCATGGAGCGGAGGGCAGACACCGGATTCCCCGGGAGCCCCAGATCTTCCGAAAGTCTTGTGGCAAGCGGCACGCCGAATTCACTGCCGGCGATGACCAGCAGGGGATCAAGTTCCTTCACCTGTCTCAGTATATCCTCATAATCCGGATTCTCCGCTATGATCCTTACACTGTCTTTATAATGCGCATTGATCGCCGCTCTTGCTTCTCTGAAAGGCACTCTCCTCCTCCGTACCCACATAATTCCCCTCCAGAAGAACGGGTTCATACCCCCTGGCACGGATATCATCAACAAAATTGATCCCTGTGGAGATATATTCACATACTACGATCGTCCTCTTTTCCATGAAGATCACCTCTCACCCGATAGTTTTCCATACACCCCACCCCATTATATACGAATTATTCCCAATATAAAAACAGGCTTTCGGGAAGAAAGATATACGGTTCGCTAAATTGTGTTATAATCGGAATAATAAATACTCAGACAGGAAGCGGAATTGTTACGTAGTGCCCTATGACTGATATAAATGATCTGTTAAAAATCGGCGGCGATATATTACATGATGTGTCCGGAGCCATTGAATCCGGGGATTACAGCGATCTCGGCAAAAGAACGAAGGAAAGGATCGCCTTTGCCGCCAGTCAGCTCGCAAAACCCACCGGAAAAACTCCGGGGAGAACTCCCGAAAGGAAAAAGGATGTCTCACATTTCTTCACCAGACCCCAGAACCGCTCTGCCGGAGCCGGTGAGATCGTAGGCGGTACCCTGGGCAGTGTGGTGGGAGGCATAGGTGCTGCCATATCCTTCGGATTACTGGGAACCGGAGCGATATACGGACTGATGGCGAAAATCTTTGTCACCGGTATCGGTATGCTTTTCGGGATAATGTTCCTTTCCTCCCTTTTCATGCTCCGTTCCGGCATTAGGACCAGCAATCTCATTAAGCGCTATTTTTCTTACGGATCACTCATAGGGACTGCGGAATTTTTCAGTATAAAGGAACTGGCGGACAAATCCGGGGTCGGCATCAAAAAGACCATAAAAGATCTTCAGGAAATGATCCGCAGGAATATGATCCCCGGAGCCAGAATAGACGACAAGAAGACCACACTGCTGCTTACGGATCAGGCTTATTCCCAATATATGGAGGCGGAAAACGCCCGTATCGACAGGGAGAAAAAGGAGCAGGAAAACAAGGCTTCCGAGGCGCCCTTTTCCGATGCTGCGGATGAAGAGGTCAGGCGTATCATCGATGACGGAAACCGGGCGCTTAAAAGGATACGGGAGATCAATGACGAGATTCCCGACAGTGAGATAATGTCCGATAAGCTCTACCGATTAGAGGACATAATGCGGAGGATATTCGGGCAGGTCCGGAAAAATCCCGCCTGCGCTTCCGACTTAAGACGTTTCATGGATTATTATCTCCCTACTACCACAAAGCTCCTTACAGCCTATGTGGAGCTCGACAGGCAGCCTGTACAGGGGGAAAATATAAGCAGGACCAGAAAAGAGATAGAGGATTCCATGGACACCATCAACGACGCTTTCGAGAAGATCCTTGACGGAATGTTCTCTGATATGGCAGAGGATATTTCCGTTGATATCTCTGTTATGAAGACCATGCTGGAGCAGGACGGACTTTCAAAGTGAATGAGATCAGTTCAAATATGGCAGGATCCCTGAAGGATGATCCTTTTGCAACCTCCTGGGATACCGGGCTCACAGCCGAAGAAATGGAAAAAGCCGATGCTTTTGCCGACAGCATAGATATAAGGGATTCCAATGCTGTCATGAATTTCGGCACCGGATTACAGAAGAAAATGTCCGCTTTCCCGGATAAGGCTATGAGCAGCGTCCTGGAGGGAGATCTTGGAGAGATCGACAAAATGCTCACCGGACTGGCTGAAGATCTCAGGACTTTTGCCGAAAGCGGACGGAAAAAGGGGCTGAAGGCGCTCTTCGGCAGGAAAAAGGTATCCGATGTCCTGAAGTCCGGATATGCGAAGATCGAAAAAAAAGTCAACGCTGTCCTTAAGGAACTGGAACAGCATGAGGTAAGGCTTCTTAAGGATGCGGAGATCCTGAACCGGATGTACGCTATGAATCTTGAGCATTTCCGCGAGCTCAGTGTCTGTATCGCCGCAGGGAGAAAACGACTTGAAAAGGCTGTGGGTGCAGAGCTTCCGGCCCTGCGGAAAAAGGCCAGGGAAAGCGGCCTAAGGGAAGATTCCGAGGCGGCAAAGGATTTCGCCTTCCACTGTGACAGGTTTGAAAAGAAACTGCAGGATCTGGAGCTGACCCGAATGATCGCGCTTCAGACCGGGCCGCAGATAAAAATGGTACAGACATCAGATACCCTTATGGCGGATAAGCTGCAGTCCATCATCGTTAATACCATCCCCATGTGGAAAAACAGGATGATCCTCGCCCTGGGCCTTGAGCACGCTTCACAGGCCGCAAAGATAAGCAAAAAGAGTGATGACATCACGGATGAAGTTGTAAAGGGTAATGAACAGCTGATCCTGGTGATCAACGAAATGGTAGACGAGATCAGGGTACGTAACACAAAAACGGCCAGCATGTAAAACAAGGCACAGGACGACATGTCTGAAAACAATCGGCTCCACTATCTGGATCTTGCCCGGGGAGCGGGCATCATATTGGTAATACTCGGACACATTTCATATCTCGGCGAAGGCAGCCGGATCTTTATCGTGTCCTTTCATATGCCTCTTTTCTTCGTGATCTCGGGCCTTTTGATCTTTCTGAAAAAGGAGGATGGGCGGTCTCTGTCCCACAGCCTCAAAAACAAAGCTCTCCGTATGATGGTGCCCTACTACCTTTATTCCGTGCTGGGAATACTTATCTATATCGTTTACTATCTGCTTACGGGACGTGACGGAGGCTGGCCCACGGTCATCTCGGACCTGGTCCAGACCCTTACCCTCTATGGCTTCTCGGTCATGTGGTTTCTTCCTGCCATCTTCGGAGCGGAGCTCCTTTTTCTCCTGCTCCTAAAAAAGACTCCTTTTCCCCTTATCCTCACCGTAATACTTACGGCAGCCGCAATGATACTTAACGGCCGTCTGGAAGAAGCAAATGCTATCTACGGTTTGGACACAGCCTTTTCCGTCTTTCACCTTATTGCGGTAATGCTCTTAAGGATCCCTGTCTGTGCTTCCTTCATCGCTGCCGGCTACTATATCGCAAAATACTGGTCAAAACTAAAAGCAACAGGCCCTGACCGATTTCCGCGTCTTGCGGTCCCGGCGGACCTGTTGATCGGAGCAGATGCTCTTGGACTTGCAGTGGTCTTCAGCCGGATAAACGGTGTGACCGACCTGCATTTCCTTATATTCAATAATGTACTTTTCTATTACATAGCAGCTCTTTCAGGATCAATGGGGCTGATACTCATCTGCAAGGCTTTTGAAACCGCTGCCGGAGCCCCGCCATTAAGGCTTTTATCATACTTCGGGATAAACTCCCTGACCATAATGGTGACACACCTTAATTTCTATGTCCTTCTCCTTGCGGAAATAGGGGGCTTCCATTTCACCAAGGCCCTGCCCGAGGGCATGTTAAAGCACAATGTCTTCATGCTTCTCGTGCTCATATTTACCCTCTGCGGCGAGATCGTGACCATAGAGGCCCTTAAAAGGCTGTCTCAGATGAACTTCTCTATGAAGCTCTCCAGATTCTTCCGGGGCTGAGCTCCCACGATGGATTCCTTTGATTCCCCATCCTTAAACATCATAATTGTGGGAATGGACATGATACCGTATTTTGCTGCAGTTTCGGGGCACTCATCTACATCGCAGCTGACAAATGTCACATTACCGTAGTTCTCGGAAAGCTCATCAAATACAGGAGCCATCATTTTGCAGGGACCGCACCAGGTTGCATTAAAATCCACCAGTACCGGCTGCCTGGAATCTATCACTTCACTCTGGAAAGCATCATCAGTAATCTTCTTAACCATAGTTACCTCCTTATTTGTTGTATTGATTTTTTACAATTGCATTGTATCAAATATAATTGTAGTTGTCAACAACTTATTTTCGATCCGGATTCTTTTTTATCACATACTTAAATATCTTATTTCCCTTTGCGGAGAATTTCTCCTCATACTCAGTCATCACATTGTCCTTCATCTCCTCTTCATCGGAATGCAGGTCCCGGCTTAAGTAGACAAGCTCATATCCCGAATCCTCAAGCTCCGACAGGGCAAAGTCAAAAAGCCCCTCATTATCCGTCTTGAATTCGATGATCCCCTTATCCTTAAGGACCCGGCCGAAGATCTCCAGGAACCCCCGGGACTCCAGCCTTCTTTTGGCATGTCTCTCCTTTGGCCAGGGATCCGAAAAATTAAGATAGATCCTGTCTATCTCTCCTCTTTCAAACATATCCTCCAGATTGGCGGCGTCCATGCAGAGAAACCTGAGGTTTTCCGGAACCGGGATCCCGTCCCGTTCCATCCTGTCAAGCTTCCCCAGAGCCTTTACCATCACGCTTTCGTACCTTTCAAGGCCGATAAAGCTGTATTCCGGATGCCTTAGGGCCATATCTATGATAAATCTTCCCTTCCCCATGCCTATCTCCAGCATGACAGGGGCCTTTCTTCCGAAGATCTCTTCCCACTTACCCCTGGTATCGTCTCCGGCGCCAAAGCATCTTGTGTCTTCCTTTACCTGTTCCCTGGCCCCGGGAATATTCCTTAATCTCATATAGTCTCCTCTGTAATTGGACATTTCTCATTATTATCATTATAATAAATAACATCAAAATCCGAAAGTTATTTCTGATGCTTAAAAAAATCCTGAAAACTGCAGTGGTCATTCTGACAGCACTTTCGCTGTCTGTTCCCTGTGCCGTTTTTGCCGATGATCCCTCCAGGGAGGATATCAACGCTGCAAGGAGAGCACTCCCCGTTTCTTCCAACTCCATACCGGGATGGCCCCAGGGGCCTGAGACCGCTTCGGAAAGTGCCATACTCATGGAAGCCGACACCGGAGTGATCCTCTATGCGAAAAATATCGATGTGCAACACTACCCCGCCAGTACCACCAAGATCATGACCTGTCTCCTTGCTGCGGAGAACAGTTCCATGGACGAGATGGTGGGCTTCTCGCAGAATGCGGTCTTTGGCATAGACAGAGGCTCCTCTAACGTGGGCATGGACGTAGGGCAGTATATCACCATGGAGGAGGCACTGTACTGCGTAATGCTGGCCTCAGCAAACGAAGTGGCTGTTGCTGTGGCGGAACACATAGCCGGCAGCGTGGAAGACTTTGCCCTAATGATGAATAAGCGGGCAAAGGAACTGGGCTGTACCAACACGAATTTTGTGAACCCCAACGGACTCCCTGACGAGGAACACCTTACCACCGCCCATGATCTGGCACTTATCTCCCGGGCCTTTAACGAAAACGAGACCCTGAGAAGGATAGCCGGTACAAGGATTTATGACGTGGTTGCCACGGATACACAGCCCGACAGCTTCACCATGGTCAATCACAACAAGCTGTACCCGGGTAATTCCTATTCCTATGACTACACCACCTGGGGAAAGACAGGTTATACCAATGTTGCCAGGGAAACCCTTGTGACCTGTGCCGAGAAGGACGGTATGAACCTTATCTGCGTGGTTATGAAGGCAGAGCCTCCCTGTCAGTATACCGACACCTATGACCTCTTTGAATACGGCTTCCAGAATTTCGTAAGGCTGAATATTGCCGAGCATGAGAAGAAATATGACATGGAAAACTCGGATTTCTTTAATACCGACAACGGTATCTTCGGGAATACCAGATCCCTTGTATCCCTTTCCGGAGACGGATATGTGGTGATCCCGAAAACCGCGGCTTTCGAGGATCTGACCAGTGAGATAAGCTATGAGGACAAGAACGAGAATTCCCTTGCCAGGATCACCTATAAATTCGGGGATATCTATGTGGGAGAGACTGACCTGCTCCTGTCTGAATCCAATGTAAAGACCTATGTCTTCGGAGAGACCGTATCCGAGGACGAGGTTGAAGAAGTAAGTGACAATAACCACGGCTTCGGCGGTGACGGTATAATCTTTGTGGATATACACCGGGTGCTTAAGATCGCCGCCATTGCAGTCGGAGGACTGTTCCTCTTCCTTCTGATAATACTTTTCATAAAGAACTATTTCTTTTCAGCCCAGCGCCGCAGAAGAAGGATCAGGAAAAAACACCGTCGCTATTTTTCGGAATTTGACGATTTTGATTTCTAAATGTCAGAGTCTTCAGACATCGCTTGCGGAACCGCAGCTGACTTATTTGAATAGTTATTTCTGAACATCTTTTTCAGCTTCTTTTCCTGCTCTTTCATGGCTTTTTCCTTCTGCCTTAATTCGCCTTCATCACCGGGCTTGGCAGGTCTTATGGTCTTCATGCCGTAGATCACGCCGTCCCAGTTCTTTTTGACCCGTAAATGTCCTCTCATCATTCCGTGCTCGGGGCACTTTCCCATGGCAAAATACTGCTTTCCGTTCACCGAAACCCAGGGAATAAATATCTGCGTCGGCCTGTCACAGCAAAAACACCTTACGGAAGCAGCCTCCCTGTCGTGGAGCACGCTTCCTTTACTTGAAAAGCCTCTGGAAATATACTTTGAATAAGTGGGAAAAAGCGCATGGACCTCCTCTGCCTTGGTGGCAGGAAGTCTGTACAGATCGTAGGACTCATATCTCTCAAGCTCTCTTCTGGTAAGTCTCCTGAAAACCTCGGCCGTATAAAAAGCATCACTGTCCGCCCTGTGAAAGGCATCGTTTTTTTCGATCATAAGCAGATCCACCGCCTTTTTCAGCGCCATCCTTGACTTTCCGTCATCATACTCCAGGGAATAGAGCTTCTGTATATCGAGGAAGGGAAGAGGACCGTGGCTTAAAGACTCCAGCTTATGAAACCTTATGTTTCTCCTTAGCTCCGTGAGATCCATGCTGCCCCAGGTGCAGAAAATATAGTCCTCCCCGCACCAGGACATGAACCGCCGGAACACCTCGGGAAAGGGATCTGCTTCCTTTAATTCATCCATGGAAATGCCCGTGACCTTCGCTGACATAAAAAAGAGCTTCTTGTAAACGGAAGGACGTACCAGACTCTCGAAGCGGTCTGTTATCCTTTTATCCCTGTCCAGCTTCACGGCACCGATCTCGATCACCTCAAAGGGTATCTCACTATGTTCATGTTTCGGATATCCCTGGTTCCATTCCAGATCCAGGATCACATATTCTCTGCTCATAAGGCCCATTATATCCCCGTTTTCCCAAACGTCAAAACGGGCACCCGGTCTCCCGGATGCCCGTCCGTTTATATCTCTATGATTTAATCCTCGGAGAACATTCCTGTCTTGGAATCAGACCTTAATACTACCTTACCGCTGAAGTTCTTGATTCCCTGCAGGGTAACCGTACCCTTCTTGGTATCGATGTTGGAGATATAAGCACAGAACTTCTTCTTTGCCTGATCCTCGGGATAATCACTTATCTGTCCCTTACCGTTCTTGTATACCGGGATAGGGATCCTTAAGGATACGAAGGACTGGCTGTTATCGGACTCTGCCTTATCCTCACCCTCATTACCCTTATATCTTATGATCTTATTGAGGCCGGTGACCTTGGCAGTTCCGCCCTTCCTGATCTCAAGCTTGGAGTAAAGGGCATAATGTCCGTCATCTATGCTTCCTGCCAGCTCTCTCTGGGTGATGCCGAAGGGGAACTTGAAGTTCTTCTTGTCGCTCTCGTCCTTCTTTGCCTTCAGGTGCTTGGTAACAGCATTCCTCTGCTGTCTGGTGAGCTCACTTACCTTGTTGATATTTGCAAGCTCTATGGTGAAGGTATTGAGCTTCTTGGTCTTGCCTTCATAGTGCTTAAGAACTGTTCCGTCCTCGCTTACTGTAGCGTTCTCCGTTCCCTTGAAGGTAACGGCCTTGATACGGAGATTCTTTGTTCCGGTACCACCCTTGAACTCTTCGAAATCAACGATGTTGCCTGTGCCGTCAGAGCTTACTGTTGCCCATCCCAGTGCAGCGTCTACCGAAACAGAGGTGCTGAACTTGGCATCGGAGGTCTTCTCTCTGTAGAGCTTACCCTCGGCATTCTTCTCGTAGATCTCATTCCATGCACGCTCCCTGCCGTCATACTCAGGGTTGAAGTCGATATACTCAACTATAAGAGCCAGCTTCTTGTTGCCGTTTGTGATGTCATCAAAGGTTCTGGTCTGCAGATTGATGTAGTTGGGCTTGTAGATCGACCTGTTCATGGAAACGGGAATGTGCTCGTAAACGATCTTGTCCCCGGAAACGATCTTGCGGGAAATGGGACGTACCCACTTGGTGTAATTCTTCATTACATAGTTATCAGAAAGAGCGATATCGTCGGTTATCTCTGTTTCTGTAGTGACCGTATTGGATGTAAGGCTTACGCTCATATCATAAACCGGCTCCTCCACAGATGTGGTTCCTGCAAAAGCCATGCTTGTCATTCCAAGTGTCAATGAAGCAACAAGCAGCGCTGCAAGTGATTTTTTCCAATCTCTTCTCATTATACTTCCTTCCTCACTTTCATTCGATAAAACTGTTTGAATATTGGTTCTCAGCTAAACAAGCTGTTTAATAGTAACATATTACACTGAAAAGGTTCAATCTTTTTTTTAAATAAAAAAATAACGCAAAAGAACCGCTCCTATGTCAAAATCACGATAAGAGCGGTCCGTATATTCCGTATCTGCTCCCCTTATCAGGTGGATGAGGAAGCAGGCTTTATGGTGAAGGTGCCATAGCCCACGTAACCCGTGTATCTGCCCCTTCCGAATACTATGCCCGTGGCTGTGGCTTCTCCGCTGGAGGAGCCGGTATTGTTTATATAGACCACACAGAGATCCTTCTGGGACATCTTCTTTCCGTAAAGCTTCACCGTAGGCTTTGCCTTAATGGGATCCCCTGTATAGGTGTAGGACTTGGTGAATTTCACCGTGGCATCCGTGGTTATATGCATGGGATTTATCATAAAGTATCTGGTGATGCTCCCGGAATACCCGCTGCCCTTCAGGGCTTTCAGGGTAATGCTCGCCATTCCGGCGCTCTTATTGGCCTTGTAGGTGATCTTTGGATTATAATCCCTTCCGGCCTCCAGATATCTTCCCGTCTCCGAATCATATACCGATTCCACTTCCATAAGGATCTTCTTTCCGGTATAGTCCACATCCGGAATGCTTCCCTCCTCCCAGATATTGGTCTGGCCGTTTTCCGTATATCTTAGGTTCACGGCCACCGTGGAATCGCTGATGGGCTTTTCCTTATTCTCCTTACGGATCTTGAAGGGCTTCTTTACGGTATTCTTAAAGGATCCTATGCCCGTGATCATCACCGTGAGCTTTTTGCCCATGGCGTTATTGCCCTCAATGGAACCGATCTTGTAATCCACACCCTCCTGCAGGTTTACATAATGTTTGGTCTCAGGCACGTAGTATTTGACTATGATATTGTCCTTGATACCTTCATAGGTGGAATTCAGGGTTTTTCCGGACTGCACTTTTTTATAATCCTGAGGCTCAAGTCCCAGTATCTTGCATTTTTCTATCCTTATCTGATCCTTCTCGATCTTAAA
>JAFVEU010000188.1 GCA_017475845.1 Lachnospiraceae bacterium
CGCCGCCGGTTTATATCAATCCCGTACGGGGGATTACCGTATTGTCCGGAACTATACGATGACGAGCCTTCTGTTGCCCTTGTCGATGTTTTCGGTGAGCTCTTTATGATGGCAGGCACAGAAGTGTCCCGGGGAAATCTCCTCAAACTCCGGAGTCTCATTTGTACATGTATCATCTGCGAAGGGACAGCGGGTGCAGAATGCGCAGCCCTTCGGCGGATTTACGGGACTGGGAACATCTCCCTGGAGGATGATCCTCTTTGACGCCCTTGCAGTCTTCGGATCCGCTATGGGTACTGCGGAGATAAGGGAGCGGGTATAGGGATGTACCGAATGGAAAATGAGTTCCTCGGATTCCGCCAGCTCCACCATATGCCCGAGATACATAACGCCTATCCTGTCGGAAATATGGTTTACCACAGAAAGATCATGGGCAATAAAGAGATAGGTGAGCTTCAGATCTCTCTGGAGTTCCTCAAACATATTGACCACCTGGGCCTGTATGGAAACATCCAGTGCGGACACCGGCTCATCGCATACTATGAACTCCGGATCCACCGCTAAGGCCCTGGCAATACCTACCCTCTGTCTCTGTCCGCCCGAAAACTCGTGGGGATAACGGTTGGCGTGCTCGGAATTAAGCCCTACCCTCTTTAAGAGCCCTATTATCCTGTCATATCTTTCCTTTTTGCTGCTGCAAAGCTTATGGATATCCAGAGCTTCCCCCACTATATCTCCCACCGTCATACGGGGATCGAGGGAAGCATAGGGATCCTGGAAAACTATCTGCATCTTTCTACGGTAGGGCAGCATATCCGCCTTCTTACCGCTTTCACTGTCAAATAAGACCTCTCCGTCGTAGCTTATCTTTCCTGCAGTAGGCTCTATGAGCCGGAGGATCGAACGGCCGGTGGTGGTCTTTCCGCATCCGGACTCTCCCACCAGACCAAAGGTCTCGCCCTTTTTGATATAAAAGCTTACGTCATCAACGGCCTTTACCACATTTTTAGACCCGGCAACGGGGAAATACTGTTTAAGCCCTTTAATATCAAGAAGAATGTCGCTCATCTGTCACCTCCCTGACGGCTTTCAAATGCGGCTTTGGCATGGAGCCAGCATCTGGCGTAATGATGCTCTCCGAAATCCGTTCTGTCGGGCTTTTCCCTAAGGCATATCTTCATGCAGGAATCACATCTGGGAGCAAAAGGGCATCCCTTCGGAGGATTCAGGAGGTCCACCGGCTGACCCTCAATGGGAACCAGTGCGGAATACTCCTTCTCCTGGAATTTTGGAATGGATCTTAAGAGTCCCTTTGTATATTCATGCTTCGGCTCGTAGAAGATATCATCCGCGGAACCGTATTCCACTATCTCTCCCGCATACATGACCGCAATATTGTCACACATGGAAGCTACGACACCCAGATCGTGGGTTATGAGCATGATGCCCATGCCCAGCTTCTGCTTTAAGTCATTCATAAGCTCCAGGATCTGGGCCTGAATGGTAACGTCAAGAGCGGTAGTGGGCTCGTCCGCTATAAGGAGCTTAGGCTCGCAGGCCAGGGCTATGGCTATCATGACCCTCTGCCTCATGCCTCCCGAAAGCTCGTGAGGATACTGTTTTAAGCGCTTTTCAGGCTCATTGATACCCACCAGGTTAAGAAGCTCCGCAGCCCTTGCCTTCGCCTCAGCCGCAGACTTGTCCCCGTGGACCCGTACCGCTTCCTCTATCTGGTTTCCTATGGTATATACAGGATTTAAGGAAGTCATGGGATCCTGAAAGATAATGCTTATCTCCTTGCCGCGGATCTTCCTCATTTCCTTCTCTGTCATAAGGTCGATCCTGTGTCCGTTGAAATTGACCTCTCCGTCCACTATCTTTCCGTTATCCGCCGTAAGTCCCATAAGGGAATAGGCGGTGACGGACTTGCCGGAACCGGATTCTCCCACTATGCCAAGGACTTCCCCCTCCTTCATGCAGATAGAGACATCATTCAGTGCCTTTACCTCGCCCACGGGAGTAAAGAAGGAAAGCTTTTCGTGTTTTATGTCAACCAGATTTCCGTCCATTTAATATCGTTAATGCTCCTTTATTTCTTCATCTTGGGATCAAAGGCATCGCGAAGGCCGTCCCCCAGAAGGTTAAAGCTCAAAATGATTATAAAGATCATAAATGCCGGAGCAAAGAGCTTCTCCGGATAGGTCTGCAGCCCGTTCAGCGCATTGGAGGCGAGGGATCCCAGGGAAGGCATGGGTGCCTGCACTCCAAGTCCCAGGAAGCTTAAGAAGGACTCCGTAAAAATGGATGAGGGGATCTGCAGTGTGGTGGTGACTATAAGCGTACCTATGCAGTTTGTGATAAGATGCTTCCTTATCACCCTTCCGTCCGTTGCTCCCAGAGCTTTCGCGGCGGTGACGTATTCATTCTGCTTGAGCACCATGATCTGTCCCCTGACGATACGTGCCATTCCCACCCAGTAGAGCAGGGCAAATACAAGGAACATGGATACCATATTCGGTCCCAGAGACGTGATCCACCCGAATCCCGGCGTTTTCGAAAGATTCTGCAGCGGAAACTTAAGAACCTGCGCCAGCAGTATGATTATCAGCACATCCGGCACGGTATAGAGGATATCCACTATCCTCATCATCACCATATCCACGGCGCCTCCGAAATACCCGGCCACTGCGCCGTAAACCGAGCCTATGAGAAGGATAAGGGCTGACGCTATTATTCCCACAGTCATCGAAACTCTGGCCCCCACCATTACACGGATGGTATAGTCCCTTCCGTTCTGGTCGGTGCCCAGGAAATGGGGAAAAACGCTCTCCCCCGCTGCCATTCTTTCCATCTCCTTTGCGGAATACTCCATGATCCCCAGACGCTCCGACCCCTTTATCTGCTGCTCATACGCATAGGGATAAAAAGGAGGTACTATGAATGCGAGCACCAGGATGAGCAATACTATCACAAAGGCGGTCATGGCTATCTTATTTTTCCTGAACCTCCTGAGCCCGTCCTGCCAGAACCCGACGGATTCACGCATTATGACCAGTGATTCCTTTTCATCAGCGGAAGCCGGAAGGAAATCATCAACATTCAGTTGAAGTGACAAAGGATTCTTGATATTCCCCAAAGTCTTTACCTCTTTATTTCAGTTTGATCCTGGGATCGATAAACGCATAGGCAATGTCCACCACCACATTCATCACTATGATGAAGCAGGCTAAAAATATGGTGGTTCCCATTATCAGCGGATAATCCCTGGAAGGGATGGCACTTACAAACTCATGTCCCAGTCCCGGGATCGTGAAGATCTTTTCTATTATAAAGCTGCCCGTCATAAGAGAAGCCAGCAGGGGGCCCAGATAAGTGACCACAGGCAGTATGGCATTTCTCAGTGCGTGTTTGAAAATGGATTTGAAGGTAGTAACTCCCTTTGCCCTGGCGGTACGCATATAATCCTGTCCTATAACATCCAGCATGGATGAGCGCATAAGCCTTGCGATATAGCAGGTAGGATAAAGGGACAGCGCTATGACCGGCATTATATAGCTTGCCGGAGAATCCAGCCCCAAAGAGGGCAGGAGCTTAAGCTTTACGGAAAGAAAATACATCATGAGTGTGGATGTGAGAAAGCTGGGTATGGCTATTCCCGCAGTGGAAAACACGATAATGACATTATCCAGAGTCTTTCCCCTCTTGAAAGCCGCAATGGATCCCAGAGGAACGCCTATACATACCGAAACCAATACGGCAAGACCTCCCAGCCTTGCGGATACGGGAAACTTATTTCCGATTATGTCATTGACGGTAAATCCCCTCTTTTTAATGGAAACCCCCATATCGCCGTGGAGCAGGTCTCCCATATAGGTGAGATACTGAATGAACAGTGGCTTATCAAGCCCGTATTTTGCTTCCATGGCCGCCTGGGCCTGAGGTGTCACGGCCTTTTCCGAAAGGAAGGGACCTCCCGGGACCAGATTCATTATAAAGAAAGTAAGGGTGGCAACTATAAAAGCTGTCAAAATACCCATCAAAATACGTTTTATAATATATTTAACCATTCTCCCTCCAAAAATACGTTATCTATAATATTGATTTAATCATAAACTGTCAACTTTATCTGCAATAGTGACAAAAATTATAAAAAAATTCATCAGATAATAGCATATTGCACGAAAATATTGTATAATCTTATTGGAATATCGCCAAAAAGCCTTTGACAACTTTTTGAGCGGCCTGAAGGGAGAAAAATATGTTAGCAGCACTCATGCCTCTTTTTAATGAAAAAATGACAGTTAAGGCTTACTCAGTCTTCTCCGAAAAGGAAAATCCTTTCTTAAGTCCCGATATCGCAGTTGGTGCAAGGTATAACGGCGTGGGCAGGATTTCAGGTCTGGAAGTCGTAGGCAGTATGGGGGCTGCCGTTCTGTCAGATGAAAAGGATGTTTTCGTGCCGGTGGACAACATCGGGATATTTGCGGATATTACAGGACAGTGCACAGTGCCCAGGAACAGAGTCGTGCTCCTTTTAGATAAATCCGTTACCCCGGATGAAGACTACGTTAAAAGGATCAAGCTCCTTAAAGCCCAGGGCTTCCGTATCGCCATCAGGAAACTCACCGTGGATCTCTTTGAGTCCTACAGGCCCATCCTTACCGAGTGCGATTATGTCCTGCTGGATCATAAAAAGATAGTCATTTCCAAAGCGAAGATCTATTTTTCAAAGCTTTATCCGGATATGAAGCTGGTAGCGGTAAACGTCAACAGCCAGGAGGATTATTCAACCCTCAGCGCCGACGGAAAATACGACCTCTATGAGGGCGAGTTCTTCCGTCTCCCCGTTACCTCCAATGAAAAAGAAGTCAACCCCTTAAAGGTCAACTATATAGAGCTCTTAAACGTGGTAAATGCTCCGGACTTCGATCTCACCGATGCCGCAGACGTCATAGGACGCGATGCCGGCCTTGTGATCTCCCTTCTGGAGATAGTGAACCATATCGCCATCAATTCCGAGATCACCTCCGTCCGCCACGCAGCAGCCATGCTGGGGCAGAGGGAGCTTAAGCGCTGGATCAACACCGCCGTTACCAAGGAGCTCTGCGCCGACAAGCCCAGTGAGATCACCAGGATGTCCATGGTAAGGGCAAAGTTCGCGGAAAACCTGGCTCCTGTCTTCAACATCGGCGGTTTTGCATCGGAGCTCTTCCTCACGGGACTGTTCTCCTGCATAGATATCATGTTGGACAAGCCCATGGATGAAGCGCTGAAGATGCTTCATGTTTCCAAGAACATAAACGATGCCCTCATAAGCGGCAAGGGCGAGCTGGCACCCGTCATCGATTTCGTCCGTCTCTACGAGAACGCCGAATTCATCGAAGTCTGCCGCCGCATGGTAGTGGACGACATCGACATGAACACCGTCTACACCGCTTACTTAAGCGCACTCAGCTGGTACAGAGATCTCTTCATCAAGAACGAGTGATCGTCCATAAGCAGGATAAAGCAAAGGAGCCGGGCCACGGCTCCTTTTTTGTATCATCCTTTATATCAATGGACGTCATTACCAGTTCTCGGAAATGGATATCAGCCCGTCATAGCGGATAATGCTGATGCCTGCTGCAATGAATACAAATATGAACGGCGTGCAGGTGATACGCTGGTAGCAGAAGAAATTATGGGCAAAATATGATGCTATGCACATCATTATGCCTATTAATTCCGGGTGCTTCTTGTAGTTTTTTGCTCCAAGAACAAAAGCGGAAATAAAAATGCCGAGATAGGTGATCCCTCCCAGGATACCTCCATTAACGAACTGACACAGCCACTCATTATGGGAACAGATCAGTTGTTTTTCATTGTATATGGCATTTAACTCTTCTGCGCAGTATTTATAAACCATTTCATGGAATTCATCCGGACCGCAGCCCAGGATGAATCTCACCGGATCATCCGTGAAGGTGCAGATCATTGTTTTTATCGAAGTCGTCCATGCGATCCCTCTGTGATTTCCCCAATACTCATTAAAGTACAGATAGCTTTCCTGGGCGATGGCATCCTTTACAAAGCTTATGGGATCCGGCAGCAGACCTTTAGTGTTCAGGATAATATAAAGCACTACCGCTATCACCCCTGCCACCGCCAGGATATAGATCACCGTACGGATAATCTTAAAAGAGCTGATATCTATTATCTTTCCTTTTTTCTCCGAGATCAGGATCAGAGCATACAGAATAGCCACAACGGCGATAACGATCCACAACAGATTGTTTTCGGAAAAGAAGGTCATGATCTTTCCCACACCTTTAGCCCTGTCGGGAAAAGCCTTTCTTAAAAATCCCGCAACTCTCCAGGAAATAAGCATGGTAAGAAGTATCTCCAGGAAAGCCTTCATACGTTTTGTCTCATCAAAGGAAAACCAGAACAGCACTCCGTACATACCGATAAGCCCCAGAAAAGCGCTGTCCGCATTCTGTGTGATTATCGTAAGGAAGCCTATGAGCATAAAAGCAAAAGATGCGATCTTTATACGTTTATCTGAAGTATACCAGTAGATAAAGACTCCCAGCGGGAATATGGTCAGTACATATCCGGAGTACATCGTATACTGTCCTATAGTGGACAGATAATCACTTGCCTCATTGGCTCCCCCTGTATATATGCTCAGAATATCGATACTGAAGCGATTCAGAAAACCGGTCAGAAAAACAAAACCCGTGGCTCCCAGATAAAGGATCAGGGAAGTGCTGTTCCACCTCCAGTAGTATGCCACAAAGAAATAGACAGCCACGAAAGCAAGCTGTGACAGCAGTCCCATATACCATGTGGGGAAACCGTAGACAAAGTATTTCCTGTATGGCGTAAGAATACATGTCAGACAGGTAAGGACACCATATAAGAGCACAAAGAGATCCGTAGACCGGGCCTTATCTACAAAGAAGGCTTTCAGTTCCTTCCGTTTCACAAGAGCCACTATGTTGAAAATGAGTCCGATCACCGCAAAGAACATGAAGGTAGGTATCTTAAAAAGGGAATTCGCCGCATAATACGTGATTATCCGGAAAATATGCCATTTGGAATCACCTATGTCACTGAATCCCTTTTCGTAGTAAAGAGGATATATGACAAAGAGGAGAAAGAGATAGATCCCCGTAAGCTCGGTCAGGTATCTGAAAGATAAAGGTGATTTGTTTACTTCTGCCGCATGTTTCTTTTTCATTTTTTGACCTTATGCCGCAGGCATCAGTGTCCCATCGGTGACGTGCCTGCGCGGCACCGATGAAGTTTGAAAGTCAAAGACTTTCAAACTTTCGCAATTCCCTTAATTCCGATCTTTTTCCATTGACTCCAGAAAATAATACCATATATCCCGAAAAACAGACAAGACGATATGGCCAGAGTGAGGAAGCAGCTGAGATTCAGCATTTTAACCCATAACGAAGCCGCAAGTGAGAGCGCTGCCGCCGGCAGTATATACAGGATATGAAGCCTCCCCAAAAATCCGATTATACTGAATTCCGGGTCCTTTTCCCTGAAATACCTTCGCAAAGCCACTGCCTGCACCAGGAGCACAGCAAACTCGGCAATGGTGGTTCCCGCTGCAGCACCCGCAGAGGCATATCTAGGAATAAGGATGATATTGACTATCACATCCACCACTGCTCCGACAATCTCCGATAACAGCACCACCTTTTCTTTCCCCAGAGGAATGAACATCTGTATGCCTATGATATTAGTGATCCCGATAAAAAGAAGGGTAGGCATGATTATCTGCATGGGAGCTATGGATCCGGCAAAGGCCTCTCCGGATATGAAGATAATGGATTCTTTAGCAAAGATGATAAAATAGAGCATTAAGGGAACAGACACTGACAGCACAAAATAAAAGGCCTTTTTGCTGATATCAACAAACCTTGAAAAATTCCCCTGCTCGATATAGTACGAATCTCTGGTCATAAGCACTGCCCCAAGGGAAGTCACCAGAATTACAAACACGGTATTTATCTTTACCGCGGCATTATAATATCCGACATCGGTATCCGTGGTCATAAATCCCAGCATCACCGTATCCAGATGTGTGTAGATGGTAGTGGCACAGGACATGGCAAAGAAGATCATAACAGGCTTCAGATGCCGCTTTATGTTATAGCCGCCAACCGGCTTAAAGCTTATATACTTCCCGACGCAGATAAAATTGATCAATCCCGGTGCAGAACCCGCAAAAACGGTAATCGCTCCGTATACAAGATAATCGCTCTTTTCCCGTATCAGGAGAAGCATGGCGATGAGGGAAATAACCTTGCAGATAACGGATCTGACAGTGATAAATGTATACTTTTCCAGACCCTTATAAAGCCATTC
>JAFVEU010000019.1 GCA_017475845.1 Lachnospiraceae bacterium
CATGTGCCCTATCAGAATGACGAGGAGATAGTGGAATCCGGAAGAAGGGGAAATACCGTGTGTGCGGTTGATAAGAATGACAGGGTGTGCGCTGCCATATCCTATTTCTTTGATGACGCCACCTACGGATGGGTGGGGGTCGCCCCCGACTATCAGAAAAAGCCGGGGATACCGGTGGTTTTATATGAGTGGTCATACAGAAGGATACTTGAGAGAAACCCGAACCTCAACGGGTGGATAGCGGATATCAATAAAAAATCGGCTAATTTCCATGTGGCCATGGGCTTTACCTGGACCGGAAGACATAAGGAGGACTGGGTGCTTCAGTGAAAGACCTGATGTCTCCCGGCAGACTTGATAAGGAGGATATGAAGGATGAAGGAAAAGATACTTGAGGTTCTTAAGGAAAAATTTCCCGGGATCGATTTCACGGTTAGCAGTACTCTGGTTGATGATGACGTGATAGATTCCTTCAAGATCATTCAGGTGGTGTCTGTTCTGTCTGATAATTTTAATATCGATATCCCCTATGAGGAGATATCCGGGGACAATTTCAATTCCATTGACAAGATCACCGAGATGGTGGAAAAGTCATTAAAGAACGGGGGAGTCTGAATTGAGCGTTTTTACGGATGTAAAAGAAAAGAAGTCTTATCTTGCCCTGGTGGGCCTTGGCTATGTGGGAATGCCCATAGCCGTGGCTTTTTCGGAGCAGGTTCCCACCATCGGCTTCGACATTAATGAAGAAAAGATAAAAAGATACAAAGCGGGTTTCGATCCCACCAACGAAGTGGGGGACGAAAAAATAAGGAGCTGCAGCGTGGAGTTCACCTCCGATGAGGAGAGGCTTAGGGAAGCGTCCTTCATAATCGTTGCGGTGCCGACTCCCGTAAAGCCCGACCATACTCCGGATCTCTATCCGGTGGAGGGAGCCAGCCACATAGTGGGGAGGAACCTTCAGAAGGGCAGCATAGTGGTCTATGAGTCCACGGTTTATCCGGGAGTCACGGAGGATATCTGTGTTCCGATCCTTGAGAAGGAATCCGGGTTAAAGTGCGGTACGGACTTTAAGATAGGTTATTCCCCGGAAAGGATAAATCCCGGGGACAAGGTCCACAGGCTGGAGACCATCACGAAGATCGTGTCCGGAATGGATGAGGAGTGTCTGAATGATATAGCCGATATGTACAGCCTTGTGGTTAAGGCCGGAGTTTACAGGGCTGAGAGCATAAAGGTGGCGGAAGCCGCCAAGGTCATAGAGAACAGCCAGAGGGATATAAACATTGCCTTTATGAACGAGCTCTCCATGATCTTTAATAAGATGGGCATCGATACATTGTCCGTACTGAAGGCAGCGGGTACAAAATGGAATTTCCTCAATTTCAGGCCGGGACTGGTGGGAGGACACTGCATAGGCATAGATCCCTATTATCTTACCTATAAGGCAGAGGAGCTTGGTTATCACAGCAGGATAATCCTCTCCGGACGGCGGATAAATGACGATATGGGGAAATACGTGGCGGAGTGCCTGGTGAAAAACCTCATCAGGGCTGAGGTTCCCGTTCGGAACGCCCGTGTTGCGATTCTTGGCTTTACCTTTAAGGAGAACTGTCCGGATACCAGGAATACCAAGGTCATTGATATAGTGAAGGAACTCCGGGAATACGGCATCGAGCCGGTGATAAGCGATCCCGAGGCGGACAGCGCGGAGGCAAAGGCGCTTTACGGCGTGGATTTCACGGACTTTTCCGAAATAAAGGACTGCGACGCAGTGATACTGGCAGTTTGCCATAAAGCCTTCGAAGCACTTACGGAAAAGGATATATCGGCTCTCTTTAAGAGCGGAGAGAAAAAGGTGTTATCCGATGTCAAGGGTATGCTTGACCGGAAGGAATACGAAGACAGCGGTTATATTTACTGGAGACTGTAAAGACGGGGCGTGATGACCCGTTTCTGCAGCGGATACTTTGATCAGAGAGGTCTCATATATGGAAACTATACTTGAAGCGGTGAAAGAGCACGCATCTTCCGATAAGGCGGACAGGATCTGTCTTGCAGACGGTAAGGGCAGTCTCACATATAAGGAGCTCTGGGAGAAGATCAATTCCCTGGCAGCTCTGTTTATTAAGAGATTTGAGGGCAGGGAATATGCCCTTATAAGCTGCACCCAGGACAGGGAATATTTAGTTTGCATCTTAAGCTGCCAGTTATCGGGGATAATACCCGTTCCCGTGGAAAAGAGTGCGTCTCCCGCGGATATTGCAATGATGGCGGAGGATCTCCTTTCTCCTGTTTTCTATATAGGGCCTAAGGCTGTTGAAGGCATGGATTTCTTTGATATTGCAGAGGTCTTTACTCCCCATGATCCGGCGGATAAGGTCTTTGACCTGCCGGATAAAGACTCGGTGGCTGAGATTCTTTTTACCACCGGCACCACAGGGAAATCCAAGGGTATCATAATAACCCATGACAATAACAGGGCCGTTGCGGAGAATATCGTTTACGGCGTGGAAATGAAACCCGATAACGCAGAGCTTATCCCCATGCCCCTTTCCCACAGCCACGGCTTAAGGACCGTATATGCCAACCTTCTTAACGGCAGTACCGTGGTGATGGTGAACGGTTTTTCAAATCTTCTCCTTTTTTATAAGCTGATGGATGAATACTGTGTGACGGCATTGGATATGTCACCATCGATTTTTGAGGTGATATTCAGGCTTTCGGGACAGAAGCTTTCGGAATATAAGGATGTTATAGACTATGTGGAGCTGGGAAGTGCTCCCCTGAAGGAAGAGGATAAAAAGAACCTGAGATCCGTCCTGCCCGACAGCAGGCTTTATAATTTCTACGGTTCCACGGAATCCGGGAGGACCTGCACCTATGATTTTGCCCATTCCGATCCGGGTGAGTACTGTATCGGAAAACCCTCAAAGAATGCCCGCTTTATCTTTGTTGACAGGGACAGGAATATGACAGATCCCACCAGAGAAGAACCGGGCTTCATAGCCACTTCCGGAGCCCAGAACATGAAGGGCTATTATAATGCCGAAGAGCTTACGAAGAGTATTTCGGAAAACGGATATATATATACAAATGACCTGGGATACATGGATGAAAGGGGTTATGTTTTCTGCCTTGGAAGAGCCGATTATATCATCAACCGGGGAGGGCTTAAGATCGACCCGGAGGAGATAGAGGATGCGGCAAAGAAGAATCCCCTTGTCAGGGACTGCGCCTGCATGAGAGAAGAGGATCCCCTTCAGGGTCAGGTTCCGGTGCTTTATGTGGCCTTAAACGGTAAGCCCGACAGGTTCAATGAGATAGAGTTCAATGATTTCCTGAAAAAATATCTGGATACCAAGAAGCTGCCTGAAAGGATAAAGATTGTCGGGGTGATCCCCCGGGCCGAGAACGGCAAGATACTGAGGGCGAAGCTTAAGGAAATGGAGTGAGATATCACGTGAAAAGTGAGAAGGCCCTGTTAAGAAAATATGAGGACGACCTGCATGTGAGCGGTACAGGCGTTATAGTCATGGGAGCCTGGAGCGTTGTAAGGGTTATTATTGAGCTCATTGTGAATCCAAAGGAATACTTCGAGCCGGTGGATGACGATCCGGTGGTAAGGGTCATAACAGTGATCGTTATGATCGCCTTTATTGCACTTCTTATCGCTATCGTATTGAAGATCCATCTGTATATCGGTCTGAATGCCATTAAGGATGCCAGGGGAGAAGAGCATAAAAAGCG
>JAFVEU010000189.1 GCA_017475845.1 Lachnospiraceae bacterium
CTCATGCACAAGCTTTGTCGCACCTGCATCGGAGTAAATGCCGATATGGCAGCCTGAAAGGTTATAGCTTTTTCCATCGGCCGCGACCTTTTTGACGCTCACATAGCCTTCATCCGGCCACTCAACGCTAAGGGCAAGGCCTTTGCTTTCGGTATGGTATCCAAAACCGATATCCTGGGAGTTCTGAAGCTTAAGGAGCATCGCATGGAAATCTAAGGGATAGTTGGATGTGATCTCATAGTTTCCCTTAAGCTTGCTCATATCGCCGGTTGCTTCCAGGTGGAATTTCTCTCCGCCTTTGACCTTCACATTTCCTGTTCCGCTCTTTCCCGTGGTCTCATTCACAAGCTTTACGCCGTCTTCGAGATGAATGGTGATCGTAAAGGCTTCGTTTGCTTTCCAGGTGAATGTCTCCGTAGCATTGCTGGTTGCCTTTGTGGAAAGGGACGGGGCCAGCTGCGTTGCCGTCGGATCCGGCATCTTGCCAAGGGCCGCTTTGATTTCCCGCAGCATGTTTTTGGCTGTTGTGGAAAGGTTTCCGCCAAAGCCGGACTCTCCGTCATACAGAAAATCCACCAGATAGTGCTGCATGGCCCTGGTTTCGGAAGAGCAGCCATACTTTTGCATAATGCTCTGGATGTTGTATCCGTTGAAGGTGTCTCCCCAGCCAGGTCCCCCATAGCCGTAAAACATGGCCTTCCGAAGGTATTTATCGTCGCCGCCTTCATCAAGCTCGATCATGCTTTTATAGGTTGTTCCGGAAGGCGGAGAGCTCATGGAATGCTGCATGCAGTAGGCGTATACCGTGTAGGTCTTGCCGTCCACCTTATAGCGCACATATTTGTATGAGTCATTGCCGCCGCTTCCCATCACGGAATTGAAAGGATGCAGTGTTCCGTCGGAATAGTAATAGTAGCTTCCGGCTTCCACTTCCGTGTTGTCATCCCAGTCATCGCTCGGGGCAGCTGCAAGGAGCATCGTTCCAAGAGCGGCATCCTGGGCAACTTCAAGGGCCACATCTTCCTGCGGCATCTCAAAAGTAAACGTGCTGTTTCCTTCGTTGGTTACCTCTGAATAAAGGATATCCGCCGTATCGGTCTTTTCATTGGACTCTTCCTTCAGGGCAGCGACAGCGGTAAGGCTTCCTGATGGAAGATCAGTTGTAAAGGTAACCGTCTCTCCGGCGTCATAGGTTCCGTCCTCGTGATCTAAAGTGATCCCAAGTTCCTCGCCTTTTACGATATTGACCTTATATCTGCCCTCAGGTTCTTCCGTTTCCGTTTCGGAAAGATCTTCCGTCTCTTCCTTAGACAGGTCCTCACTCTCTTCTGTAAGCGCCTCGGAAAGATCTTCGGTCTGCTCCTCGGTGAGTGCCTGCGCTGTTTCCTGTTCCGTCTCATCCCCGCTGATTTCTTCCGGGGTCTCGGTAAGCGTTTCCGTCATGGCTTCTTTGGTAGGAGCGGTCTCTTCTTCGCTTACCTCTTGTGTGGGCGGCTCGGTTTCCGTATCAGATGCCTCTTCGTCATCCGAAGTTTCCTGATCCGAAGCTTCACCGCTTCCTTTCGTTTCGCTCTCACGCGTTTCGCCCATCTCCATTACAAGCACGGGGCGAAGGACATACCACATCTTCTCGCCGCTGTTATGGCTGATACGGTAGATCGTGCTGTACGTTCCGGGTGTATTGACATCCACCTCATCGCTTACCAGTTCGATCTGATCGGCGTCCTTGTCATAGGTGATGTTGGTATAATCCGCTGCGGCGATAAACACAGAGCCGTAGGGGATGGAGAGCGTATCAACCGTCATGATGCTTCCCTGGGAGGGAAGGCCGTCGTCTTCAATCACAGCACTAAGCTCGATGTCGGGCTGTGTCTGCTCACTTTCCTCAGGGGAGTTTCCTGCATCTGTCTGCACCTCTTCAGGGCCCTGGCTTTCCCAGGAAGGATCGCCCGGATCTGCCGCAGCATCTGTATTTTCCTGCGCGGGAGTCTGTGTTTCCTCATATGAAGGAAGCTGCTCAGCTTCGTTTGAAGCCGCCTCACTTTCAGGGGCATCTGTCACGGTATTTGCATTCTCCTGCGCCTGATCTTCCGGCACGTATTTTTCGTATGCCAGCGTAAAGATAAGATCCTTATCCGGCATCAAAAAGCTTACATGGCCGTATTCATCAACTTCAAAGAATGTCTCATCCTTTTTATCATCCCGAAGGTGAAGCTCGGTAACCGTTATCCCCTCGGCAGGCGTAAAGGCGAAATCGACTTTCTCATCCGCCTTGTACTTTAAAAGGATATCCTTATCCTCTGGCAGCATGTTTTCGGGGCGGTAGATTCTTCCTTCATCCACCATGTAGGTGATATCTTCGTACCAGGGCAGCGTGATGAGATATTCCGGGACAACAGCTTCCGGCTCGGGAACCGTCTCCATCTGCTCATCATGCGCATACTCTTCGAGCGCAGCCTCCGTAAGATCCTCCGCGTAGACTGTCATGGGCGTTATCATGTTCGTCAGCATCAGTGCCGCTGACATGGCAAGTGAAAGTACTCTGTTTGTTTTATTTATCATTTCCTCCTCCTGATCATGTTCATATTGCTTCGGGTTTCATGTTTCTTTCCGGCTGGTCCCTGACAAAGTGCATCCATATCCCTCCTTCCGGGCATAAAAAAACAGACATACCCGAAGATATATCTGTCATTTATGTCGTATACGGCAGAAGGGCAGGTCCTTTATCGCCTGCCCTCCTGGTCTTTGATGGATACACTATAGCATGTTATTTGTCGCATTGCGTCCCAGGTTTTCCCAGGAATTCCCAGCCTGTCGCATCCCGTTCCAAAAATCCCAACTTGTTGCATTGCGTCCCAGGAATCCCAGTTTGTCGCATTCCGTCCCGGAATTACCCCGAATTTGAGTCAATCTGGTATAATTGTAACAGTTACAGGGGATATGCCTTGTAAAGAAGTTTCATCCACACAGCGAAATCATCCTGGCGGATGCATTACATACCTCAGATCTGTTTTCGAAGGCGTTCCAAATATTGGGGGAAAGGATTTTTATATGAAAAGAATTGTTTCTGTTATAATGGCTGGACTTTTAATGATCGCATGTACAAATACCACCGTTTTTGCTCAGGAGCAAAAGTATGAGGAACTGATCCGTTATCTGGATGAAGGTGACTATGACGCAGCACATGAATACATTGATAAGTTGCAGGATGCAGGCAATCTTCAGGAGAGTGAAACAGATATTACCATGTCTGATCCATCTCAAGCGTCTTCTGTTGAGGATATCATGGAGATAGAGCTTACCCCTGATAATTTCAAGGATTATTTTGACATCGTGTTTTCCAATACAGAGACCTATATGGACGCCTTTGATGAAGAAATTAGCAACTACGGTAATACCTTTGTTTTCGTGAACAAGGCTTTTGATAATGAGTGGGTACTTATAGGAACAAGTGATGACTTCGCAGTTGAGACCAACATTCAGTACCTGGAAGGTGACCAGGAAAAAAATATGGAAATCGGTTTTAATGGTGATTCATTAAAGACGTCCAGCTATGGTTTTTCACACACCGAGAGCAAGGACGTTACCATCACAGATTTCTCCGTGTCGCGCATCAAAGGAAGCGTATTCTTTGCAAAGAAGGATGCTGTTGATTATTTTGAACGTGTCGAAGGTTATCTTACAATAGAAGGATATGAAGTGTATCAGGCCGGGAATAACGTCAATGGTGTGGTTTTGGGGACTACTAATATTATTAAACCTGTCGGCCAGTAATATGCTCTTAACTGTAAAAAGGCTGTGAAATGAGGACAGACAGTTCTCTATTTCACAGCCTTTTATGATTGTCATTTCATTTCCTGGATCTTCTGGTTCATCTCCATGGCTTCCTTACGATAATGGCGCATGAAAAGATACCAGATAACAAATGCCACTGAGAGCTGGACAGCCGCTCCGACAACAGCCTTCACAATACTCCCTGAACCGCCCATC
>JAFVEU010000190.1 GCA_017475845.1 Lachnospiraceae bacterium
CTCCCCGGGAAATGATCCGCGATATAGTCCGTATAGATACTGACCATCTTTCCGTTCAGTTCCTGCCTTCTCGGATGACAGAGAAAGAGATAGTCGCTCTTTACCACCCTGTCCTGTTCAACGGGAAGGACAAGCTTCTTTATCTTTTCAAGCTTTTTATTGCCGCCGGAGCCCTCCTTCATGTTCTTATAAAAGGGAGGCTCTATATTTCCGTATTCATCCTTAAAGGACATGAACATGTCCCGGCGCATGTAGTTCCAGTATCTGAAACCCTCTGCCTCCTTTTTGTTTATAAGCTCATGCTTCAATTCCCAGTCATGATAAGGCTGTCTGAACATGTTACCTCCTATGGTCACTCGTCATATTTATCAAACAATTCATAGTATTGGGCCGCAGAAAGATCTGTGAGGTCTTCGACCAGCTCCTTATGATCCATAAGCCTTCCGTTAAGGTCTCTGCCGCCCACTGCCGTGATGATGGGATAGTTCTCAGCATATCCCTCAAGAAATGTCCTGTATCCGGTAAGGGGCATCCCCGTTTCCTTAAGCAGGAGATTCCCAAGGTAATTCAGGGAAATATCCACATCCTCTTTTTCTTCTATATCGTAATTTGCCCAGATCACAAAGGGGACTATGTGGTCATTCATCACATCCTCCGGGGACAGGGAATTCATATCCATTCCGTTCAGTCTGTAAATGGGTTCCGCCACTCCCGGATCCGGCTGGTGGTCTCCGTACATGAGTATTACGGTCTTCCTGTCTGTATCTGCATAGTGGCTTATGAGCTTTTCAAAGGCTCTGTCGCTTTTAACAATGAGATCCAGATAGTTAATAAGGGCCTGCGAATGTCCTCCCTCACTTTCATCCACTCCCTCCACTTCTATTTCCTTTTCAAGATTATCGTACTTTTTTGAATAGCCGGAGTGGTTCTGCATGGTGACATTAAAGGCAAATAAAGGCTTTTCCTTATCTTCCCTTTCATCGATCTTTTTTATGAGCGCTTCATACATGGCTTCATCGGAGATATAATCCCGGACCTTCGCTCCCCCCGGGTTCAGTTCCTCAAAATCCTCTAAAAACAGGGTCTCCTCAAAGCCCAGATTCGGCCAGGCCACTGTCCTGTCCCAGCCGCTTGAAAGGAAGGGATGGGAAGCAAAGGTCTGATAGCCAAGGGATGAAAAATACCAGCCCAGTGAATCCGTCTTTCTTTTGATAAAAGCCTGGAAGGGGATACTGTTTTCCGGGAGAAAAGCCATGGAATAACCCGTAAGGAATTCAAATTCGCTGTTGGGTGTGGCGCCCCCCAGGATCGATACGTGGGCGTGACCGGTAACGGTATTCTCTTTTCCCTTAAGTGAACGGACAAAGGGCATATAGTCCTTATTTGTCTTAAAGGGCGCATCTACCGAAAGGTCGGAAAAAGCTTCATTCATGATAACAATGATATCCGGCATTTCCCCGGTTTCCGGAAGAGTCCCGGACGCTTCAATATTTTCAAGCCTTTCTTTTTCTTCTTCCCTTGAATAACCCCCGGGAACAAATACCGGCACTTCCGAAAGCTTCACCATAAGACCGGGTAACATCCCGTTTCCGGTATAGTATTCCGTTACCGCAAAGCGGCTGTTGTGGATCTTTAAGATCTTTGCGGTGCCGTCAAGGGGCAGGATAAAGAAAAGAAGAAGTATGAAAGCCGCAGACAGAATGCCTGTCAAAAGGCGCTTCTTTCCCGGAAAAAGGATCTTTCCTTTTGGAAACAAAAAGAGTATCAGAATGAACATGATAAGAAATGCCACGGTTCCGATAAGGGCATTCCTGTCCATCCTGTACTCGTAATTTCCCGCCACGTTTGCGGCTGTCTGCAGGGCAATGATATCCCAGGGCACGATATAGCTCCCCCTGAACATCCGGATAAAGCTGTTTGCAACCGCCAGCACCTGCACCGGTATCATTTCCGCTATAAGGGCTGCCTTCATGTTCCCGCATATGCTTAAGAGTAAAAAGGCCAGAGCCTCAAAAACAAGGATATTCAGGATAAAAAGCCGCCCCTCCATGTGCCGGAAGGAATCTCTCCCGATACTAAACTGTGAAAAGACGAAAAAGGCAGCCGGAAACAGGGTAAAGAGCACCCATTTAAGTTTATCATTCCCCTTCACGGAAGCTGTTCTCCTGCGGGGATCGCTATCTTTTTATCGTGGTCGCAGTAGTTGCAGGCTTCGGCGTAATCAATGGTCAGGAATTCCCGCATTTCCTTTCTGAATTCCTTATCCGTCCGCTCCTTCCTGATATCGAAGCTGTCATGGCTCCCGTCCATATAGCCCATGTCCACTAATGAAGCCGCTCTCGCACAGGTATATATCTTTCCTTTTAGCAGAGTCCTGCAGTACCTGGAGGAATAGCAGCTGTCGTATTCCTTTATTAGCTTTTCCCTGTCCTTATTCCTGCACTCTGTACCTCCCGCAAGCCGCCAGGTCTTATCCTCGCAGACCTCACAGTAAATACCCTTTTTATCGCAGACCTCTTTGAATTCTCTGACCTTGTGGGTTTTTACACCGTAATCACTGATGATGATCTTCGGATTCTTTGCCGAAGCGATCTTATCAAGTATCTCATCGCCGGGGATCACCGTTGCATTTGTAGCAAAATCAAGACACATAACCTTCGGGTGATCCTTAAACGCATCTATCACCTTTCCGATCTCCGGATACACGAAGGGCTCTCCACCCAGAAGGGCCAGCTTTACACAGATATCCGTATGGGAAAGGACCGTATTTATGTCGGATATGATCTCATCCGCAGGCACATGGTAGGGTTCTGTGTAGCAGGGTATCAGATTATTGCAATGCTTACACTTTAAGGAACAGTGGGTCGTTAGGACACAAACCAGATCCGGGTAGGTAATGGCATTTGGCTTTATGAGATTCCATAAAAGCTTAAAACATC
>JAFVEU010000191.1 GCA_017475845.1 Lachnospiraceae bacterium
AAAGGCTTAAAGGGCAAGTACTTCTCAGCCCGGGATGATTGAGAAATACTTGCCTAAAGGTGAAAAAGGCTTAAAGGGCAAGTAATTCCGCTCATGGGAGGAGAGGGAAATACTTGCCGGAAGGGAAAAAAGGCATAAAGGGCAAGTAAACAGCAAAATTGTTAAATTATTATTAAAACTATTGACTAATATAAGCAATATAAATAAAATTGAAATGTTAATTGCTAAAATTTTAACGAAGGAGGATGAAATGGCAAAAACAGCGATTATCACAGGTGGATCAAGAGGTATTGGAGAGGCTATGTCCCTTAAGCTTGGTGAGCTCGGGTACAATTTGGTCATCAATTACAGAAGTGAGTCTTCAAAGGCTCTGTCCGACAATATCGCAGAAAAGGTTAAGAAAGAATACGGGGTTGATGCCCTTGTAGTCAAGGCTGATGTCAGCAAATATGAGGACTGCGAGAGTCTTGTCAAGGCAGCTGTTGACAAGTTTGGTGACAAGATCGACGTTCTCGTTAATAACGCCGGCATCACCAATAACTCCAACTGGATCGATATCAAGAGAGAGCAGTATGAGAATGTTATCAATACCAATCTCATGAGCTTCCTTCATATGACTCATCTGATCCTTCCCTACATGGTCAACCACTGTGACAAGGACAACCAGTGCTGCATAGTAAACACCTCTTCCATAGGAGGACTTATCGGAGTTATCAACCAGGCTGACTACTGTGCTTCCAAGGCAGGTATAATCGGTCTTACAAGGGCTCTCGCACTTGAGTTCGCAGGCAAAGGTATCCGTGTAAATGCCATTGCTCCCGGAATGATCATGACTGATATGTTAAGGGGTGTAAACCAGGATGAGCTCAAGGCTCTTGCAGGCACCATCCCTCAGGGCTTCATCGGAGACGTTTCCGATATTGCCGGAGCTCTCGGATATATTCTTACAGCTCCTTACCTTACGGGACAGGTTATCTCCCCTAACGGCGGCATCGTTCAGCAGTAATTCCAATCGTTACACATAAACAGCTAAAGGGCGGCTTATGCCGTCCTTTTGTGTTATCACAGGGCCGGCGGGATGAAGGCGTCAGCAGAGCTGACCATCGGCCCGCGGGCGGGAAGGGGTCGATTTCATCTTCCTTTCTTGATTATAATGCAGGGGCAAGGTAAGGGAGGCTGTGTGTGAAAAGGTATATTCCCTGAGTCCGGACCTGACTTGTGTTTTTATCAAAAAAGTCTGATAATGGACGGGTACGAAGACAATAGAACGCTTCCCGGGGGAAATCCCGGGAGTGTTTTAGAAAGCCGCATAAAGAGCTTATGAAAGGGACAGGATCGTGAAATCTAATAAAACCGCAAAGTCTGCATTGTTACTTATGTTGATCGTTTTTATCATTTCCGGCTGCGGAAAAAAGGAAGCGGATACCAGATCGGTGCCGGATAAAGAGGAGATTGCCGGGGTTTCTTCCGAAGAGACAGAAGCAGAGGAAGAGGACAAAAAAGATGATAAATCAGTAAGCAAGGCGATCGAAGCATCTGAAGAAGTTAAAGAAGCGGATGCGGAAGAAACAGTAAGCAATGAAGAATTACTGCAGCCCCTGGTGGCTCATGAGATGATATACCGGGGAGATAACAGGAGCACTCTTTATTATGCGAAATACGACATGCTGAGCATCGGGGAACAGAGCAAAAAGTATCCCGGGCTTGAAGAGACCCTTGCAAAATGGAGCGATGAAGTTGAAAAGGAGGAGAATGACCAGGCTGATCCGCTGGAACAGGAAGCAAAGGAATGGCGGGATACCACCGGGGAGGAAACTCCTTATTACTCCTTCAGGAAGGTCTATATAAAGAGGGCGGATGCGGATGTCTTCAGCTTCATTTCAACATCGGAGGAATATACCGGCGGAGCCCACGGAATGAACGGAACAGGCGGATATAATTACTATACCGCAACGGGGGAGGAGATCCTCCTGACCGACGTGATCGCAGACAGGGATATGTTAAACGGGGTTTTGGCCGATAAGCTTAAGGCGAAGTATCCCGATACCGCCTGGTTTGAGGATCCGGAGAGCGTGCTTTCCGGTTACGGAAGGGACGGCCTGGAATACAGTTTTGTCATAGGAAACCGGGACATCACCTTCTTCTTTAACCCCTATGAGCTGGCATCATACGCAGACGGCGGACAGACGGTATCCATAGGGCTTGATGAGGTCCCGGGGCTCTTTACGGGCAGGATAAGGCCCATGGACGGAGCCTATGTGGAGGCTCTGGATTTCTATCAGGACAGAAGCGTATATGATAAGCTCGGAAATGCAAGGAACCTTATGATCACCGGCGAAAATGACTATGATGCCTACGGTTATCCCGGGGAATATATGGTGAAATCCATAAGGATAGACTACGGAGATGAATACCTTGAAGATGAGGATTCTCCCGTGGCATATGCCTATGATCACGATATCTTTCTGGTGCATACCGAGGACGGCAGGAATTACCTGTACTTCGACTGTTATCAGGACAATGACTGGCATTCGGTGCAGACCTATGAGCTTGGATTCGGCGGAGGGATAAGGAGTGTTTCCGAAACCGACGGAGGTTTTGCGTGGCTCCATGACTGGGAGGATGGAGAGAGGTATTATAAGCCTGCTGTCTTTGACCAGAATAAGTTCATTCTGCTCACCAGAGGAGATGTGTTAAGCACCGTGTCCACCATCCGTTATTACAGGACCGGTCTTAAAGGGGATCCGGAGCCTTATACCAATTACTATACCATCCGCAGCGATCTGACCCTTAAGTCAAAAAGACCTTTGAGATGCAGATATCTGGGGGAGACCGAAGACATCAGCATAGACGCACCGGAAGTAAGTGATAAGAACGCACTGCCCGAGGAGCTTCCCGCAGGGACCGGATATCTTCTGTGGCGCACCGATGATGAAGCCTATGTGGACTGTGTGGTGAACGATAACGGAAAGAAAAAGGTATACCGTCTTATCAGGGATTACGACAAAGAAGGCTATCCCTGCATAGACGGCGTAAGGCTTGAAGACTGTTTTGAAGAACTTTTGTGGGCAGGCTGATCATAAGCTTATCAGCCTTCGTCCCTTAAATTAAGCGATACCACCTTTTTTGCAAGATCATTTAAGTTCCCCAGGGTATGTCTGATCCGCAGGCTTCCCAGCTCACCGTTCTTCAGATCAGAGGTGGTAATGATATTAAGAAAACGTATATAGCCTGCGACTTTGATCTTGTCCATGATAAGCTCGTGGTTTTTCCTGTTTTTGTCTTCAAAATAATAATCCAGGACCTTAGACCAGATAAGCTTTGCGGTATCGGCTTTGATCCCCAGGAAACGCAGGGAATTTTCAGGCTCGTCCTCTCCGAAGATCATGTAGGTGACATAGGGGCCGGCCAGCTCAAAGACCGGGTCTCCGGCACACAGAGTATCCATGTCAATGAGCATAAGCTCATTATCAGTGATCATTACATTTTTCATCTGCATGTCACCGTGAACCACATGGTGATCCTCCGGCATTTTTTTAAGAAGGGATCTCAGGCTTTCATACAGGGGATCCTCAAGATATTCCCTCATGGCATCGAGATAGCCAAGGAAGATGTCCCTTGCATCGGGCACGCTTCCGGGATCCAGCTCGATCCCATGTATGTTCTTTACGAATTCAACATACTTCTTTACGGTGTTTGATATTTCATCCGGATCCCCTTCCTTCTCAATGATGACTTCGTTTAAGTTCTTTGCATTAAGAAGTTCAAACACGGAGCCATAGCTATCGCCTACCCGTACTATATCGTAGGAGATGGCAGTAGGGATGCCCTTCAGGAAGGCGATCTTAGCCATCTTTTTTTCGTTTTCTATCATGGGGACTGCGTCTTCATTGGAATAGACCTTTACAATGGTATCCGGATCAATCCTGAAAACCTTGCCGTAAAAGCCTTC
>JAFVEU010000192.1 GCA_017475845.1 Lachnospiraceae bacterium
ATGTCAACCATTGACATCTCATCCACTATCACTACATCTGTCTCCAGGGGATTATCCCTGTCCCTTCCGAAGAATCTCATCTCCACATTTCCCGAAGAGTCCTCCGAAGCTCCCGACACCTCCAGCAGCCTGTGAATAGTCTTAGCGTCCATCCCCGCTGCTTCGGAAAGCCTTTTTGCCGCTCTTCCCGTAGGAGCGCAGAGACTCACATCCAGTCCCTTTGAAAGGAAATACTGCAGCAGGATACGCACGGTGGTGGTCTTTCCTGTTCCCGGGCCTCCCGTCATGATAAAGATGCCTCTCCCCACCGCTGATACCACAGCCTCTCTCTGATCCGGATCCAGTGTGAATCCGTCCGCTCTTTCAAGTCTTGCGATATCAGGATCTATTTCCCGGGGATCGGTCCCGAATTCAATATCCAGCTCCCTTAAGAGTCCGGCGCACTCCTCTTCTATGAGCCGGTATCTTTTCAAAGCAGCCAGGTTCCCCTTTTCCGACTTTGTTATCACCACTTTTCTGTCTTTCAGAAGACCTTCAAGACCCTCATAAAGCTCTCTTTCTTCAAGCTCCAGGATCTCCGAGGACTGCCTTATAAGCATCTTCTCCGGAAGGCAGGTATGTCCCTCTCCAGCTGCCAGATAGAGTCCGTAAAGCAGACCCGCCCTTATCCTTGCCTCGGAATGCACTCCGGTCCCGGATCTGAGGGCGATCTCATCCGCAGTCTTAAATCCCACACCGGGTATGTCTTCTATCAGTCTGTAGGGCTCCTCCGAGATAATACGGAAAACCTCTTCTCCGTATCTTTCATATATCTTGAGGGAGAGACTGTTGCTGATGCCCTGCTGCTGTATGAACATCATGGCTCTTCTGACCCCGGACTTCTCTTCGAAGCTCGCCGATATATCCATGGCTTTATTCATGGATATACCCTTTATCTCCGAGAGTCTTTCGGGTTCCCTGACCATGATCTCAAAGGTTTCCTCCCCGAACCTGTCCACTATCCTCTTTGCCAGGGCCGGGCCTATGCCTTTCACCGCTCCGGAGGAAAGATACCTTAAGACTGCTTCCTCCGTGTCCGGTTCCTGCACGGAGATCCTGGTCACGGAAAACTGCTGTCCGTAGCCCCTGTGGATCTCAAAATCCCCTTCGGCCACCACGTTGTCGCCCTCCGAAACCAAACCCAAAAGACCGACGAGGGTTAGATCTCCCTCATCGGTTATGAGTTTAAGTACCGTATATCCATTGTCCGGGTTTCTGAAAATGATGTGATCTATATAGCCTTTGACAGATATCAAGATTTATGCTTCCTCTGCAGCATCTGTTTCTTCGGATCGGATATCCTGATCTGTTTCGTCTGACTTTTCCGCCTCTCTGGCAGCTATCCTCTGAAGCGCTTCCTCCGGAGTGATCCCCTGGGAGCGTTTCATCTGTTCGTAAAGCTGGCTGGCAAAACCTATCTGTCCGGTCTCGGCAGCCGAAGATGCGATCTCCCTGGCGTACTGATCCTGAAAATAGTCCTTCATGGTATCAAGGTAGACGGGGCCGTCACCCTCGCCGGAAAGGGCAGTGGTGCTCTTAAGAGCCTTCTTAAAGATCTGCTCCACAAAGTATTCTTCGAACTGTTTGCAGGCATCCTTTAATTCTTCATCATCCGCATTCTTAAGATCCCTGCCGGTCAGAGCGGAATTCTTTGCATTTGTAAGGGCATTGGAAGCCAGTTCGCTGGCATAATCCGTACCGAGTGAGGTAATATCCATATTATGTCAACCTCCTGTCCCTATCAGCTCTTCAGCTGATTTGCAAGCTGCATCATGTCATCCGTTGTGGTAATGACCTTTGAATTCGATTCGTAAGCTCTCTGCGCTATGATGAGATTTACCATTTCCTCGGCTATCTGGACATTTGAGCCCTCCAGATATCCCTGTACTATATCGGATTTGGTAAGGTTGTCATTGGTGGCTTCGTTCATGGCAACACCGGAAGCTGCGGTAACGGAATACAGGCTGTCACCGATCTTGTCCAGTCCCTTGGGGTTCTGGAACTGCCATACGCCTATGGTGATATCCAGTGACTCCAGATTGCCGTCATCATCGGGATACATAAGTGTTCCGTCGGTATCTATCTTGATCTTGTCCGCGATATGGTCCCCTGTAACGGTAATGGGCGCTCCGTTTTCGTCCAGCACCCTGAGACCGCTGCTGGTGGTAAGGGAGAGGCTGTTGTTTGCGTTCAGTGCAAATACAAAATCTCCGTTCCTGGTGTAGTAGGTGTTTCCATCCTCACCCTGTATCCCGAAGAAGCCGGTTCCCTGGGTATTGCTCAGGGCTACCGCTGTGGGATTCTCGGAATCAAGAAGGGAACCCTGTCCGAATTCCGAAGTGATGGAGGCATTCCTTACACCCAGACCAACCTGCGCACCGATGGGCTTGTTAACACCGTTTGCCGTGGTGGTCCTTGTCTGTATGGTCTGATACAGGAGGGATTTGAACTCATTCACCTCCATCTTATATCCTGTGGTATTTACATTAGCAAGGTTATTCGCTATTGTGTCCACATTATTCTGCTGTGCCATCATACCTGTTGCTGCTGACCAGAGTGAACGTACCATAAAAACCTCCTTTTATGAAAGCCTTCCGAGATCGTTGGCTGCTATCTGCAGTGTCCTGTCCAATGTGGTGATGACCTTCTGATTCGACTCATACTGTCTCTGTATGGCGATCATGTTTACCATCTCCTCAACCGTATTCACATTGGACTGTTCCAGATATCCCGAATAGAATCTGACATCGGCGGGCTGCTCGGTCGCCCCCTCCACCGGCTGCCAGAGATTTTCTCCGTAATGCTCCAGATAATCGTAATTCTCGAAATCCACAGCTCCCAGATCGGTAACGTATTCATCATCCTGATAGATCTGTCCCATATTATTTATGGAAGCGAGCATATTGGGATCCAGTACTATGTGGTGTCCGTCCGCATCCAGTACAAAGTCTCCGTCCTTGGTGACCAATGCCCCCTGCTGGTTCAGGGTGAATGAACCGTCTCTTGTATATTTAACGGAAGTAACTCCGTCTTTACCCGTAAATTCTATGGCAAAGAATCCTCTGCCTGACAGAGCCACATCAAAGGTATTGTTGGTCTCGTGGAATGCTCCCTCGTCCCAGTTGGTATAGTTCTCACCTATCCTTACTCCGGGATTGGTGACTCCCATCCTCTTTGTGAGATAGTATTCGGACTTATCCTTGATCTCATACTTCAGAATATCGCCGAAGGCCTGGCTTGTGGCGCCCTCCTTCTTAAAGCCGGTGGTGTCCACATTGGCCAGATTGTTTGCCAGGGTATCCATCCGGTTCTGCTCGTTTATCATTCCGGTATATGCAGTATATAAACCTTTGATCATATCCTAAGTCCTTTTCCTGTAGCTGCCTGAGGCTCTCTCTTTAAGGTTCGTTCCTGTATCCGGCCAGGAATTCCACATATCTTCCGGTCCCTACAGCAACGGCTGTCATTGGATCCTCGGCTGTCATGGTGGTTATTCCCGTCCTGTCCGCGATAAGCTCCTCCAGGCCGTTCAAAAGACTTCCTCCTCCGGTTAGGACTATTCCTCTGTCTGCGATATCCGCCGCCAGTTCCGGGGGTGTCTTTTCCAGCACGCTGTGGATGGCTTCCACTATCTGTGAGGTGGTCTCCCTTAAGGCTTCCTCCGTTTCCTCGCTTGAAACCTCCACCGTCTTGGGAAGTCCCGTTACCAGGTCACGTCCTCTCACATTCATGCTTTCTTCTTCAGCCATCTTAAAGGCTGTGCCTATCTTTATCTTCAGATCCTCGGCGGTCCTTTCGCCGATAAGGAGCTTATGCTTCTTTCTCATGTAGCGGACAATGGCTTCGTCAAAATCATCTCCTGCTATCTTTATGGAGGTGGAGACAACCGTTCCTCCCAGAGATATGACCGCTATATCCGTGGTGCCGCCGCCGATATCCACTATCATGTTCCCGCAGGGCTTGGAAATGTCTATCCCCGCTCCGATGGCGGCCGCTATGGGCTCCTCTATGATGGAAACCTCTCTGGCTCCTGCCTGGTATGCGGCATCCTCAACGGCCTTCTGCTCGACTTCGGTAACCCCGCTGGGAACACAGACGCTTATCCTGGGTTTCCTGAAGGTCTTTTTTCCGACGGCCTTCTGGATAAAATACTTAAGCATTTTCTCCGTTACGGTGTAATCGGATATGACGCCCTGTCTCAAAGGCCTTACCGCCACAATATTTCCCGGGGTACGCCCCAGCATCAGCCTGGCGTCTTCCCCTATTGCCTTGATCTTATTTGTATCCCGGTCAAAAGCCACCACGGAGGGCTCTTTAAGTACCACGCCCTTCCCTCTTATGTAAACCAGTATGCTGGCTGTCCCGAGATCTATTCCTATGTCAGTTGCGACCATTTTCGTTCCCCTTTCAATAAGCCTTTTTCCGATGTCCTGTACTATTCAGGCACCTCTGCAGTACACACTGCGGCTACTTTATTATACCCGAAAACGGCGTCTTGACAATAAAGAAATAATAAAAAGTCACGAAAAACACATTCCCGAAGCTTCCGGTTATGCATCCTTGCGTGACCAGCTGATAATTCCTTTGATTCTATATCGGCACCTTTCCGGATTTTCTTAACCCTTATTTCCGACCTTTTTTATTTTTTC
>JAFVEU010000193.1 GCA_017475845.1 Lachnospiraceae bacterium
AAAAAACAACAAAATATTACAACAGATGAAATATTGCCAATGAAATTACTGACCCTAGCCAGCGTAGTCCTTATGGGACTGGTCATAAACAATGCCATCCGGCGCAGTAATGCCCGGTCAAAAAAGGTCATGGATGAATTCTGGGAAAGGGAGCGTTCTTCCTATAAGACTCCTGCCCGAAGTGTCTCTGATCTGGAATACATCACGTTTCCTGATGACCTGCCACTTAATATTAGCACAGATGATCCCCAAATCAAGGAGTATCAGGAAACTTTGGTAAACATTACAAAGAATAAGGTTCTTGACCTTTCCGGCATCAGCAATACTGATATAAGAATGGCCTACGGCAGCAAAAATATGGAGGAGCTGTCCCGGGCGGATCAGCGCTATACCACCCTGTGCCGGAGCTTAAACAGCCTGTCAAAGGCCTATATGAAGACCGGTCACAGTGCCGAAGCCCTGACCCTTCTTAAGTTTGCCATCTCCTGCGGCAGCGATATAAAGGAGAGCTGGATGCTGCTTGGACAGTATCACATGGACAGGGACGAGAGGGAAGAAATGGATAAGCTCATTGAAAAAGCCTCCGCACTGCCGGAGAACTCCCACACAAAAAGGGATATCCTTAAGGAACTTAGGGAATTAAAGGGATTAATGGAAATCGTGTCATGACAAAAAAGACTGCTGCCATAATAGAAAGACTGAATAAGGAATACGGGCTTTTCACGGAACCCACCCTGGACTATGAAAAGCCCCACGAACTCCTTATAGCCACCATACTCTCAGCCCAGTGCACGGATGAGAGGGTGAACCTGGTCACAAAGGATCTGTTTAAGAAATACCCCACTGTAGAGGCCTTTGCGGAAGCGGACTTAAAAGAACTGGAGAAGGACATCCACTCCACAGGCTTCTATCACGCCAAGGCAATGCATATCATAGAAGCCTGCCAAAAGCTCCATAACGAATATGCTGATGAGGTACCTTCGGATATCGGTTCACTGACCGCACTCCCGGGAGTCGGCCGGAAGACCGCCAACGTGGTCAGGACCCACATCTTCCATATACCCTCCATTGTAGTGGACACCCACGTAAAGCGGATCTCAAAGAAACTCGGCCTCACAAAGGAGCAGGATCCGGTAAAGATAGAATTCGACCTTATGAAAAAACTTCCGGAATCCCAATGGAGCGCCATCAACCTGCAGCTCATCACCTTAGGCCGGAGTATCTGCACCGCAAGAAGCCCTAAATGCAGCGAATGCTTTCTCTCCGACCTCTGCCCCGGGAGGATCAGAACCTGATCACTTTATCTTTATGGCAGTTTTGTACTTCTTGTTCAGGAACTTATATTGAAGCTTTATGCTGTCCTTTTCGGCAGGATCGATCGTAACGCTGCTGCCTGAAGCTTCCGCCTGTCCTGCCTTCTTTTCCTTTAAGACAGACATCTCTCCGCCGTCAATGGTGGTCTTAAAGAGATCCAATGCGGTCTTTGTGACCTTAGCTCCCCCAACCCCCATTTTTTTCTCGCTCTTAACGGCCTTCGGCTTCTCCACGGTAAATTCCACCCTATATACGTTTCCGTCCTCCATATTGAAGGTGGCGGTACCGTTTGCCTTACAGATCACAGTGGCCGTTTTGCTGCTCTTTTTGTATTTAACCCTGATACCATCCGTAACGGTCACCTTGCTCTTATCCGAAAGGGTACCGGCAGTTGTAAGCTTGGAGCCCGCAATGACCGTCATCTTAAGCCCCATGGGATCCACTCCGGAGCCCCTGACCTTACTGAAATCAAGCCCCAGCTTCTTAATATTCCCCTCAGTGCATACCGGAGCGATGTTATCATTGGAGGAAGCAAATACGTCATCCGGATTTAATACAGGTACCCTAAGCAAGTCAATGACAGTCACGCTTATAGGTTCCGGAATATCAACGTCCTTATGGTTATTGTCCGCATTCACCAGATAATAAACATAATAGGTTCCCGGATCCTTGGCTGTGGGAAGGGCTTCACTGAAGCTTTCGATATCGGGAACAGTGCCCGCTGCCGAAGACAGGGCATAATACATTTTGCCGCCTACTACTGTTCCCGGCTTTATGAGCTCCTGCATGCTTCCGTTATACACAAGCCCCTTGACTGCCTCCGGAGGTGTGATCTCCGCATCCACTGCCTCCACGGTAAGCTTCAGCTGAGCGCTGCCCATATAACTGTCCGACTCAAAGAGGGCCGTGATAACAGCGGTTCCCGCATTGTTCACCGTAACCTCCCCGGTATTGATGTCTACCGCTGCCACATAGCTATTGCTGCTGTACCAGGAATAATACCCTGCTTCCTTAGTGGCGGGAGCCGAAGCCTTCAATGTAAAGCCCTCATCCCCATAGGACAGGGTCCTTTCCCTTTCCCCGCCCCCGATCTTAACCTCGGTCTCATCCTTGCTGTCAACTATCTCAATAAGGACAGTCTCTTCATAGTCGATATAATTGTCAGTCTCAAAAACCGCCCCTATATCAGCCATATTATTCGTGTCGGAATAGGGCTCGGAAGCCGCCATGTCAAAAAGGATACAGTTTCCTGATACGGTAAATTCAAAATCTGTTCCTACGCCCACATTTTCTATAACTCCGTGACGGTCCATACGTAAATGGGCAGAAGTGAGCCTGGCCCCGCTTTCACGCTCTGCGGCGCCGCTCAGGTCGAGCCTCATATTCTTTCTCTCCCTGTCCTTTAAGAACCTGAATGTGACAACCTCCTGCTGTCCGTGAGCTTCCCCCACGGCCTTATAAATGTCTGTTGTACATGTCACGGTATCCGTATTAAAGGCATAGTTCGGATTCAGGCACACTGCCTTGACGGTAACCGCCTTGTCTTTGCCGGCTTTTTCATCGATCATATTTCCAGAAATGGTATAGTCGATCCCGGGATAGAAATTCTGTACTTCCCTGCCGTTTTTATCCGTAAATCCCCCTTCATATACCGCGACCCCCTTATTTCCGGGCTCATAGCTCCTTCGTTCAGGAACCGCGGACTTCAGGTCAACAGGTCTTTTCTCTACGATATAATCAACAGTACACTCAGCGGACTTATAGAAAGCTGTTTCGGCTATGACTGCCCTTGCGGTATACTCCCCCGCTTCCGTGGGAGGAACGGAAACGTAGCTGCTGTCCTCTGCGTCCTTAGGTTTATATGAAAAAGTCACATCACCGTTACCGGGATTACTGCTGATATCCTCTTTCTTAAGCTCAAGAGGCGTATCGCCGTATACGTATGAATAAGATAACTCCTTAAAAGCGGGATTGGGATCTCCCTTTTTTACAAGCAGAGGGATCGAGCTTAAGCCGGTCCAGCCATCTTTTTTGTATCTTGCTGTGATCAGGGCAGTGCCCGGTTTTTTAACATTCATGATGACTGTTTTTCCGGTCCCCACTATCTCCGCCACCTCAGTATTATCGCAAGACCAGGTAAAACAGCTGCCGTCTTCTTGTGCAACGTTGACAGCCTTAGCGGTGATCTTATTAAGTTCCGGATCACCATTGTAACTCAAAACCCATTTTCCTTCAGACTCCCCGGAATAACCGTTAAAAGAAACGCCCGTAACATTTGTATATGTAATAACAAATATCCTGATCTCAATTTGCTCATAGTTATCAGAATCAATTAACACTTTGATATTACTTTCTTTGTCGTGTTCTGATTGATTATAACTAAATGTAACCTTTGTACCTGAATGAGATACACTACTAACTACCGCCTTATTATTATCAAGCACCTCCGCTGATGTTATATCCGCATCCGTTCCGCCGGCAGATGCTATCCCGTCTAATATTGTATCAAGTTCTACTTCAACACTATCAACTTGATGATCACTTGTTACAACCGCTTTTGTAATCCCCAGTATGCCATACGGATATTCTGCTTTTGCTATTTTGACAGTCCCGCTTCCGGTATTGCTTCCCAGCACATAGTTCCTGCTGTTTATAGTTACCGTTGCCGTAAATTTCTTACTATTTCCGGCGCTGTCATCCTCCATCTCTCCTGTCGCGCTGTAAACTACCGTATCTCCGGAAGCAACCCCGTTAAAAGTCACATCCGTAACCTTAACCTTTTTATTGCCCTGCTCATAAGACCGGTTTTCGGCT
>JAFVEU010000194.1 GCA_017475845.1 Lachnospiraceae bacterium
CCCTGTAAAATGTATACAACCACCGGTGCAGTAATCTTACCAGAACAGACATGGCAGCGGATACAGATGAGCATTGTATTCTTGATGAATGGGCAAGAGCATTCAAGATCTAAACCCAGGGAAGAATTAAAGGAACTGTCCAGAGATGACAGGTTCTTTAAGGATGCAGCGAAGAGTATGCGTATCATGGCAGAATAAGGTGAACTCCATGAAAGAATGATCGAGCTGGAAGAATACTACGCGCTGCAAAAACACCTTGAGGACAGGGCAAAAAAAGCCGATGAGGTTGAAACTGAGCTAAAGGTTGCTGAAACAGAACTGATAGAAACAAAGAATGCTCTAAAAGATAAAGATAAAAAATAGAGGTAAAAACTCCTCGAGCAGGCGGGCCTCCCCCACAGCTGAATAAACTCCGGGGAAGGCAGCCCGCCAAACATCGTATCAGATCTCCTTCCCTGCCTTTTCCAGAGTCTCTATGACTCTGTCACACCAGAGATCAAATTCCGGATCCTCCTTCTGGCATTCTTCCGGATGGGACAGAATGTAATCCAGCGCTATCCTTACTCCCCGGTTAAAGCTTACGGTTGTGCTCATGCCGGGAACTATCCGCTTAAGCTTGCTGTTATCAAAAACCACCGAAGAGGATTTATCTCCTATGAGGCTTCCTTCAAAGTCATATCCGTATTTCTTTCCGGCTTCCGCCAGAAATTCAGAAGACACGTGATAAGCCTTCAGTTCAACCCCGAGAGCATCCGCGATAGTCATATAGATCTGGTTCCAGCTGAGAGTCTCATCCCCCGTGATCTGGAAAGCTTCACCGATGGCATGGCGGTTTCCGAGAAGCCCCGCATACCCCGTTGCAAAATCCTTATTGAAGGTCAGTGTCCAAAGAGAGGTCCCGTCTCCCTGGATTATCACTTTTTTCCCTTCCATCATCCGCTTGATCACCTGCCAGAAACCGTTTTCTCCATGTACGCCGAGAGGTATATTCCTTTCGTCATATGTATGGGACGGACGGACGATGGTCACCGGAAATCCTTCCCTCCGGTATTTATCCATAAGGAACTCCTCACACTCTATCTTGTCCCTAGAATACTGCCAATAGGGATTTGAAAGAGAAGTGCCCTCCGTAATGATATAGTCCGCTGCCGGCTTATGATAGGCGGAAGCAGAGCTGGTAAACACATATTGCCTTGTCTTTCCCTTAAAAAGCCTGTAATCCCGTTCCACATCCTCCCGCTTGAATCCGATAAACTCACAGACCGCATCAAAGGTCATATCTCCGATCCTGTTCGAAATTACTTTTTCATCATTGATGTCTTCGACGATCTGATGGACTCCCTCCGGCAGAATATCATTTCTGTTTCCCCTGTTCAAAACCCAGACTTCAAAGTCCGGTTCTGCTGCAAGCTTCCTTACTATGGCAAGACTGATGGTTCCCGTTCCTCCGATAAACAATACCTTCATCATCTGTTTTTGTCTTCTCCTTTCCTATCGTATCTTTAGCTTCAGGGTATATTTCTTTCCGTTGACGGTGAAGGGCAGCTTCAATGTCCCTTTCTTTACCGCCGTTCCCCGGATATGGATCTTTCCGTCCTCTCCGATGGACTCTTCATTCCCATAGATCAGGTCTCTTACCATTAAGGTCTCTTTCGGAGCGTTAAACTCCGCATTTGTGGTATGCTTGTGACAAGGTCAAAGGCAGTGTCCATTTTCACGTCTTCACTCAGGTTCTTTTTTCCGTCGATCACAGGAGCAATTATATTAAGCTTAAGATTTACCTCTTTATCGCCGGTAAGATCCGTATAGCTTATGGGATAGAGCGAGGCTGTTTTCTTTGCATTGACCTTTCCCTTTTTACTTATCTTCAGCATTTTCCCACTTCCGAGACATTTTGCCGTGCCCTTCTTTCCCGATATGTAGAAAGTACTTTTGACAGGAACGGTGATCACAGCATTGTCCGACGCCGATACCACGTATTTTTTGCCGTCCCTAATGATCTTTCCCGTGTCATTGATCGCAGCCCAGCCTTCCCGCATGGCGATAATAGCCCGTTCCCTCAAGGTGGGCGCCTTTTCAATGGACGCTTCATTCTCCGGATCCTTGTCCGGATCCGCTGCGGTGATACGGAAAGACTTCCTGATTGTAACGGTATTTGACAGATCGGCTTTGTCAGTTACGGAAACATAGGCTTCATAGCTTCCGACGGCGGAAGGTGCTGTGGCACTGTCAGTATAGCCTGTATCATTGGTTCCTTTGTAATATATCTCGCCGATCTTTATCTCATTCTCCGGGAAACCCGGGGACTTCTTCCTGCAGTCCGGCTGCGTCTGATCCGCTTAAGCTGCTGCTGTCTCCGTCAAGTTCCAATCTCACATCTCCCTCACCGATAGTCCTGACTGCCGCAGCATTGGCAACAGCGCTGACATCTATCTTAAGACCGTTCAGTGTTACATTCGCGGTCTGTTCCGGTTCTGTATCTATGGTAAGGGTATTTGTATCTGAAGTTCCGGTGACAGAGGGATCATCATCCCTTACAGGAGATCCGCTTCCCACCGTAACAGTCTGTTCCGCAGATGATGCGATGATCACTATATCGCCTTTGGAAATGTCATATGTGGCCGCAAAAGAAGGAAGGGCATTTACCGTCTTCTCCTGAATCACAAAAGTGCAATCCCCCTCTTTACTAAACGTTCCACCTCTCCATCCTGACAGCCTTTTCTTATCACTCAACGGCTTTATTTCGGCCTGCCGGTTTGTGATGCAGCAGGCAGCAGCTCTTCTTCATACATATGCCG
>JAFVEU010000195.1 GCA_017475845.1 Lachnospiraceae bacterium
CCACGATCATGAGGAACATGAGCACCACCATCATGACCACGATCATGAGGAACATGAGCATCACCATCATGATCACGACCATGATGAGCATGAGCACCATCACGACCACGACCATGAGGAGCATGAGCACCACCATGACCACGATCATGAGGAGCAAGAACACCATCATCCTGACCACGATCATGACCATCACCACCATCATCACCATGACGCAGATGAGGTATTCCAGAGCTGGGGAGAGGAAACTGCCCATAAATTCAGCGAAAGCGAGCTTAGGGAGATTCTGGAGAGCCTGAAGGAGGGAGAGGAATACGGAATGGTGCTCCGCTCCAAGGGTTATGTGGCTGATAAGGACGGGACCGAATGGCTGCACTTCGACCTGACTCCCGGTGAATACGAGATAAGGAAGGGGCATCCGGATTATACCGGCCGTATCTGCGTTATCGGATCGGAGATAAAGGAAGACAAGCTTAGAGAGCTGTTTAAGCTCTGACTGGACCGGTGAAGCCATGTTTAAGAAGAAAGAGGTTCCGGTATATCTTTTCTTTGGTTTTCTGGAAAGCGGGAAGACCAGTTTCATCATGGAGACCATGAAGGAGGGACAGTTCCGGGACGGCAAGAGAACCGCATATATAATCTGCGAGGAAGGGGTCGAGGAGATAGACGAGGACCTTCTCCTTATGAACAAGTTTAAGACTGCCCTTATTGAGGATGAGGAGGAGATAACGGAGGAGCACTTCCTTAAGATCGACAAGGCCTTTAATCCTGACAGGGTCATCATAGAATATAACGGCATGTGGGATCAGGACACTCTTCTGGAAGCGCTGCCGGAGCACTGGCTGGTGGCTGAGGGCATAGCCACGGTGGATGCCTCCACCTACCAGAGCCATCTGGACAATATGAAGATGCTGATGCTGAACCAGTTCACCTACGCGGATCTTATCCTTTTTGACAGATGCACTCCGGAAATGGAGGAAAGCGGAGTCCTTTCCGGATTCAAGAGGACCGCCAGGGCAAAGAACAGGAGAGCCCAGGTCATATTTGAGATGGAAGACGGCAGCATCAACAACAATATAAGGGAAGAGCTGCCCTATGATATCAATGCGCCTCTTATCGAGATAGCGGATGACGACTTTGGTATCTGGTATATCGATTCCTTTGACCATATGGAGAATTACATCGGAAAGAGGGTAAGATTCAAGGGCCAGGTTTATTTCCCCCGGAAGACAAAGAAGGATATCTTTGTTCCCGGACGTTTTGCCATGACCTGCTGCGCGGCGGATATCCAGTTCGTGGGCTTCCAGTGCAGGTATGACAAGGCACAGACCCTGAAGGAAAAGGACTTTATCTATGTAACTGCCACCGTAAGGGCTGCCACACTTCCGGAGGTGGAGGGGCCGGTGCCCTTCCTTATCGCGGAGGAAGTGGTGAGCGCAGAGCCCCCCACGGAAGAAGTGGTAATGTTTAACTGATGCTTGCCGATTTATCCAGGAAAGAATACTGTATCTTAATAGTTCTTCTTATTGCGGGATGCACCCTTGTTTCCTGTGCTTTCGCCGGGGTCACAAAGAAAAAGAGGGAGGCCTTTTCCCTGTTTATCTTCCTGAACGCGGCCCTTATGCATACCTTTTATATCATCTATACCCATACCTGGGAGAGACAGCATGATGTGATAGGCTTCAGGAACGGTAAGGGCATCGGGCAGGCGGCGCTTATCGAGTATCTGATGAAGGAGGGACATCTTCCGGATTTTGACCCCACTTCGAGATGGGGATTTTTCCAGCCCCTGCTGCACCACATAGTTTCCGCGGTTTGGCTGAAATTTAATCTTCTCCGGGGCATGAACTATGACAGGGCCTGTGAATACATACAGATACTTACACTGATCTACAGCCTGGTCCTTATCTTTTACGGTTTCAGGATCTTTGTATTAATGGGCTTAAAGGGCAGGGGACTTTTGATCTCCGAAACGCTGCTCGCCTTTCATCCCCTCCTTATCATGCTCTCCGGCAGCGTGAATAACGATATCATGAGCCACATGTTTCTGGTGATGGCGGTTTATTATGCATTGAAGTGGTACAGGGATGAGAGTTTTAAGGATCTCTTTCTCACCGCCCTTGCCATAGGGCTTTCCATGATGGCAAAGCTCTCGGGGGTACTGGCAGCTCCGGCCGTGGCCTTTTTGATGCTGTATAAGCTTGCGGTGGATATCAGGGAAAAGAGGGATGTCTTAAAACGTATACGGGAATATGCTGTCTTTGCCGTAACCGTATTTCCCCTTGGGCTTTTCTTCCCCTTAAGGAATATGATACTCTTCCATGTACCCTTAACCTATATGCCGGAAGTTGGGGAGGATCTGTCGGGCTACAGCATTGTTTCGAGGATATTCGATGTAAGGACCGCTACGCCTTACGCCTGTATGATAAAGAACGGGGATGCCTATGACGAATTCAATATATTCCTGGCCCTCATAAAAACGGGGCTTACGGGAGAATACGATTATTCCGCAGCCAACCCCTACATCACCTTCTTTGCCTGGATACTGTTTTTTGCCGGAATTGCGCTCTTTATAACTGTGGTCTTCCTGTTTTTTTACGTTTTTTTGCGGGATGATATGATAAAACAGGTGCCAATACGGCTTTTCTGGGTTATACTGATAGGTACGGGAATGATATTCATGCTGAGGCTTATCTTCTCCGTTCCGAATTTCAGCTCGGAGGATATAAGGTACATCGCCTGGATAACGGTTCCTGCCGCCATGCTCCCGGGACTTGCGGTCTCCGGAGGGAAGGCCGTGAAATATATGTCTGCAGTGACGGGGATATTTGCATTTGCATCCGCCGGGGTATATTATCTATTGGGGTTACCCTGAGGGTGACAGGAAAAAAGGGTCAGTACAGGAAAAGCTTGTCAAAAGCTTAAGGAAAGGATCGGAAAACTAAGGAAATGAAAATGATCCACTGCTCGGACATCCATCTGGATGCCGAGATGTCCGGGTTTTCTGACAGTGAAAAAGCCGAAGAAAGACGGAATGAGATCCTTCTCACCTTTGTCCGTATGATAAGATATGCGGCCAAGAACGAAGTCCGGGCTATACTCATAGTCGGGGATCTTTTCGACGGCATACGCATAAGCCCTGCCACTCTTGACATAGTGGAAAAATGCATAAGGGGCAATCCGGAGATCGATTTCTTTTACATAGCCGGGAACCATGAAAAGGACGCGTTTCTCGGTTCTCTCAGTGAAATTCCGGACAATCTCCTTACCTTTAATGACAGGAGTACCTACAGGTATGAGGAGGGCGTGACGGTCACAGCCGCCTCTGACCCCTCCGAACTGAACCTGGATCCGGCGGATTTCAACATCGTCCTCTATCACGGCACCATACGTCCCAATGCCTGGACCAATAAGAACATAGATTATCTGGCTCTCGGCCACTTCCATGAGCTGAAGGAAGGAGCTCTGGGAAAGAGGGGAAGATATTGCTACTCCGGGTGTCTGGAGGGAAGAGGCTTTGATGAATGCGGGGAGAAAGGCTTTGTAAGGCTTGATATACATAACGGTCTTCTGGATCCGGTATTCATGCAGGCTTCGAAGAGGACGATCCATGAGATAAGCCTGGATATTTCCGACGTACAGGGCACCGGAGATGTGGATATACTTATCTCCGATGAGACCGACAGGAGGAAGATACCCCCGGAGGATCTTATCAAGATAGTTCTTACCGGACGAACACCTGACGACATAAACATAAGCTACCTTAAAAAGAAATACGGAGAGGAGTTTTACGCTGTGCATATAGTGGACGATACCGTATCTGTTCAGAAAGAAACCGAAAACGCCAGGTATGACATCACTCTTAAGGGTGAATTTATCAGGATGGTGATGGAAAAGGACTGGCCGGAAAATGAGAAACAGGAAGTCATAAAGATCGGTACCATGGCTTTGGAAGGGAAGGGTGTTTTATGAAGATCCTGGCCTGTTACATAGAAAACTTCGGATCCCTTCATCATATGAAGTGCAGCCTTAAGGACGGTCTCAATTCCCTTAATGAGAGGAACGGCTGGGGAAAGAGCACCTTTGCGGTCTTTTTGAGAGCCATGTTCTACGGTCTGGAGAACTGTAAGAACGGAAACTCCTATGATCCCAAGGACTACAGGAAGAACCTGAATCCCTGGCAGGGAGGCAGCTTCGGAGGATATATCGAATTTGAGACCAGGGGTAAGCGCTACAGGGTCACCCGCTTTTTCGGAGAGAAGAAAAGGGATGACAGCTTTGAACTCCTGGATCTGGACAGCGGAAGGGTCTGCGAGGATTATTCCACCTTCCTGGGGGAAGAGCTTTTCGGTATAGATGCCTACGGCTACGAGCGCAGTGTCTATATACCACACAACGAACTCTTCATCGGCACGGACGACAGTGTGAACGCCAAGCTCTTAGGCCTTCTGGAGAGCGACGGCGACGTGAATAATTTCGAGGGCGCCATGAAGGTCCTGACAGATGCCCGTAGGGACTTGAAAAAGACCGGCGGCAGAGGGAAGATCGACAGGGAGTCCGAGGAAAGGGCCGGCATGGAGGTAAGGCTCAGAAAGGCCATGGAAGCCGAGAAGCAGACCACTGAAAAGAAGAATGAACTGGCAGTGGCTGTGAAGGAAAAGGAGGAATGCCGGAAGGAACGGGAACAGGCCGAGAAGGAGCTTTCCGATTTTACCCAGAAAAACGTGAGCGGCGGCGGAAGGGCCGGTATGATGGTCTTCGGTATCATCATGCTGCTCATCGGTATCGCGGCTGCAGGCCTTGGCGGATATGCCTTCGTAAAGCTTCCGGAATACCTGAATTATTCCGTTATACTGATGGGAGCCGGAGGAATAGCTTTTGTGGTGGGACTTATACTTCTTATCGTAAGGCATTCCGGTGTGAGCAAGAACGCAAAGGATTTTGCAAGGCTTCAGGAGAACGTGTCCGAATGCAGAAAGAGATTTGAAGCGGCTTCCGAAAAAGAGGGCGGCTTAAAACAGGAGATCGACAGGCTAAGCATGGGGAACGAAAACCCCGACAGACTCCGCCAGGAGATAGAGAGGCTTTCCATGTCCAATTCCGAGGACAGGGGGAAGCTAGTCGCCATCGAGAGGGCCATGAGGGTCATGGGAGAGGCGAGACAGAGTCTTTCCGGACACTATATGGATTCCTTAAGGAGCAACTTCGTAAAATACTTAAAGGCAGCGGGAATTACGGAAAACGGCGCTGTGCTGGACAGCGACTTCAATATCAATATCGAGAGCCACGGGAGCCTGCATTCCATTATGTCGGAAAGCACCGGGGTCAGGGATATCATAAATCTCTGCGCCAGGTTTGCATTGATAGATGCGTTGTTTGAGAATGACAAACCCTGTGTTATACTTGATGACGTGATGAACAATCTGGATGAGGAGAGGTTCAGAAACGCCATGAAGATGACTGAGGAATTTGCAGCCGACTATCAGGTTATCTACCTTACCTGCAATTCCAGCCGTATGCCGGTATAGGTACTTTATTTAACAGAAAGGAGCAGTATCAGGAAAAATGTCAGAAACAATGGACGATCTCAAGGAGGAGCTTAACGAATCCCTGAAGAAACTTGACGGTGAAGACGTCATGGAGGGCAAGGTCGAGGACGAGGAAACGGCCGAGGAGAATATGGCCTGGGCCCGGGCAAAGGAGCTTTATAAGGCCAGGGAGAACATCAAAGTCAAGGTTGGAGGCATGGTAAACGGTGGCCTCATTGCCTATATCGAGAATATCAGGGGCTTTATCCCGGCTTCCCAGATATCCATGGATTTTGTTGAAAATCTGGATGAGTGGCTGGGGAAGGATCTGGAAGTCCGGATCATAACCTGTGACAGCGCAAGGAAGAAGCTGGTGCTTTCCGCAAAGACCATCTTAAAGGAAAAGGAAGAGGCGGAGAAGGCGGAAAAGCTTTCCGGAATAACCGTGGGAACGGTACTTGAGGGCAAGGTGGACAGCATACAGCCCTACGGCGCTTTCATTGACCTGGGTGACGGGATAAGCGGTCTTTTGCATGTTTCCCAGATATCCGAAAAGAGGATCAAGACTCCGGATGAAGTATTAAAGGTGGGAGATACCGTGAAGGTCAAGGTCACCAAGGCAGAGGGCGGTAAGCTTTCACTTTCCATGAGGGCCCTTCAGGCGAACGAAGAAGCCGCAGAGGAGAAGGAGGTCTTTAAGCTTCCTCCCACTGCTCCCGTTACCACCTCTCTGGGAGATCTGTTAAAGGATATAAAGCTGTAAAGAACTTGTGAAAATAGGGAGTATCAACAGGGGATCCAGAGGATCCTCTGTGTTTATGAAGGGGGTCCGGACATCAGATCATGAATGACAGTTTGAGGGAAAGCTTAAGCTATTTCGGGATATACCGGAGACTCTTGGGGAATAAGAGGGTCATCAGCCCCGAAAGAGTCAGGTATGGCCGGGAAGGGCAGCAGTATTTTCTATACTATGAGCCGGACGAGATAAAAAGCGAAAAGATCGTATTCTGGGTACACGGCGGCGGATGGAATGCCGGTTCCCCGGCCTTTTTTGATTTTGTGGGCCAGCGGATAGCCGGAGAGGGATACAGGATGATCTCCGCAGGATACAGGCTGTCTGTCAGATATAAGTATCCCTGCCAGATACGGGACGTTTGTGTTTCTTATAAAGCGGCAATGAAATTCCTGAAGGATAAGGGGATCGATACATCGAAGGTGATAGTCTGCGGCCCTTCGGCCGGGGCGCATCTCACTTCCATTATGTGCTACAGTCCCGCAGTCCGTAAGAGATTTGATGTGGATATTTCAAATGTCATAGGATTCGCCGGCTGGGGAGGCCCCTACAGCTTCCCCAAGGATCAGTCAAAAGCCGTGGAGCTCCTGGTGGGGCAGCTGTTCCGCAAAGGATATGACAGGAGAAACGGCGAACCCGTAAGCCTCATGAAAAAGACCCCCATACCCATGCTCCTTATACAGAGCCGGCATGACGGACTGATACAGTACGAATGCGCCGAGGAATTTGCGGCAAAGGCGGAAAGGCTTGGTATAAGCTGCGAGCTTTACACCGTCAGGGATGAAAAGGATACCCATTCCTGGTATACTGCAGGAGCGTTCATGGATACCAGAAAAGAAAATCAGGACCTGGACCGGTTCTTTAGATGGATGGATGAAGTCTGAACAGTAAGTTTCAGGCTTCCACCGGTGCTGCGCAGGCACGGCACCGGTCAGCGCACCTGCCTGCAGTAAGGTATATGATATGACTACAACAGGAAAGATAAACACTTTGGATCTGGTTTACACAGCCATCGGAGCAGCGCTCATAGCGGTCTGCTCCTTTATAAGCATCCCCACTACCGTGCCCTTTACCATGCAGACCTTTGCGGTCTTTCTGGTGCTTCTGGCCCTTGGGGGCAGGAGGGGGACAGCCTCCGTATTCCTGTATGTGCTGATGGGAGCAGTGGGTCTCCCGGTATTCTCCG
>JAFVEU010000196.1 GCA_017475845.1 Lachnospiraceae bacterium
GAATGTGCCCGGCAGTTTGAGGATTGCTACGGTGTTTTTGAAAGGGACCGGGATCTCAGGAATCTGAAGGACGAATATAACTCCAACTGCACAAATAACGGAAACAGGGTAAAGGTGCTGGATCCCAAAGGTGAATACCTTGGGGTGTCCGAAGGCATAACGGACAGCGGAAGGCTTATAGTAAGGTTACCGGACGGAAGCATTTCGGAAGTGGATTCCGGTGAAGTCAGCGTCCGGGGGATATACGGATATGTGTGAAACGGTACTTTGTGCGGCGAATTCATATAGGAAGAATTATTATCTGAATCCGGAGTTCGGAAAGCTTCCGGAGCAGGTAAGAAATGAGCTTAAATCCATGAGCGTCCTCTTTACCGAGGAGGTGGGAGGCATTTTTGAAATGCTCTTTGATGAGGACGGAGAGCTTATCATAAGGACGGACGCCGAAGACGGGGATCCCGCATATGACGAGATAGGCTCGGGTCTTCTGGTGAAAAGGTTAAGGAGCGAAAAAAGACAGCTCTTTGAAGAACTCACTCTTTTCTATAAGGTGGTATTCCTTGGAGAAGAAGCAGAGTGAAGATAGGAAATGTGGAACTGAAAAATCCCTTTTTCCTCGCTCCCATGGCCGGAGTATCGGATCTTCCCTTCCGCCTCATATGCGCCGAAATGGGAGCGGGCCTGGTCTGCACCGAGATGATAAGCGCCAAGGCTCTTTTTTACGGAAATAAGGCCACCGGGGAGCTTATGAGGACCCATCCCGGAGAGCATCCGGTGTCTCTGCAGATATTCGGTTCGGACCCCGATATCATGGCGGGACAGGCTGAAAAGCTGTCGGAAGGGGATTTTGAGATACTGGATATCAACATGGGCTGTCCCATGCCGAAGATCGTGAATAACGGTGAGGGTTCCGCTCTTATGAAGGAGCCTGCCCTGGTTGAAAGGATCGTTTCCGCAGTGGCGGCTGCGTCAAAAAAGCCGGTCACCGTGAAGATCAGAAAGGGCTTCGATGAAGCTCATTTAAGTGCGGTGGAGATCGCAAGGATCGCGGAAGCAGCGGGGGCAGCGGCAGTACAGGTTCACGGCAGGACAAGGGAGCAGTATTACGAGGGAAAAGCCGACTGGGATATCATCAGGCAGGTTAAGGAAGCGGTAAAGATCCCGGTCATAGGAAACGGAGACATCCGTTCGGCGGAGGATGCCGCAGCCATGTTTGAAATGACAGGCTGCGATGCGGTTTCCGTGGGAAGAGCCGCCCGGGGGAACCCCTGGATCTTTAAGGAGCTCTTAAGCGGGAAGACATACCGCCCTTCCATGGAGGAACGGGTAGAGATCATAAAGAAGCATATAGCGCTGGAGACTGAGTACAAGGGCGAATATATCGCAGTAAGGGAAATGAGGAAGCATATAGCCTGGTATACTTCGGGGATACCGCACTCAGCAAGACTCCGGGCCCAGTGCTGCAGGGTGGAAACCCTTGAAAGCCTTATAAGGCTTATTGACAGTTATCCGCTACACGGATATAATACGTGAATTGAGTTTTATAGATAAAAAAGCCGCCGGACGGTTTTTTTACAGGAGGTCGACATGGCAGAAGAAGTAGTAAACGGCAAGAAAGTGATCCTTACGGCAGACGGGCTCAAAAAACTTGAGGATGAGCTCTCGGAGCTGAAGAATGTCAGGCGTGCGGAAATAGCTCAGGAGCTGAAGGAAGCCAGAGCACAGGGAGATCTTTCGGAAAATGCCGAGTATGACGCGGCGAAGGATGCCCAGCGTATCATCGAGGAGAGGATCGTGGAGATCGAAACTCTTCTTAAGAATGTTGAGGTGTTAGACTCCAGCGAGATCGATTCCGAGAGAGTGAGCATCGGATGCAGAGTCAAGCTGAGAGACATGGAATTCAAAGAGGATATGGAATTCCTGATGGTGGGTTCCACCGAGGCCAGCAGTCTTCAGGGAAAGATGAGTAACGAATCCCCTGTAGGAAAGGCCATCCTCGGACACAAGAAGGGCGAGACCGTAAAAGTCGAGACAAAAGCCGGAAAGATCAAGTATAAGATACTTGAAGTATCCGTTGACAATAAGTAATCAATAACCGTTCAGGATCATAGCATCCTGAACGGTTACATTCATTTTATCAGGGAGAGAAAATGCCTCAGGAAGATATTTTACAGGTAAAAAGAGACAAGCTTAAGACACTTCAGGATTCCGGCAGGGATCCTTTCAGAAACGTTAAATATGATGTGAGCCATCATTCTTCGGAGATCAAAGAGGGATTCGATCTCCTGGAGGGGAAGGAGGTCACCGTTGCCGGCAGGATGATGTTCAAGCGGGTAATGGGAAAGGCTTCCTTCTGCAATGTCATGGACCTTATGGGAAAGATACAGGTCTATGCATCAAGGGACAATCTGGGCGAGGAGCCCTACGGCGACTTTAAGAAGCTCTATGACGTGGGTGACATCATAGGCGTAAAGGGTAATGTATTCAGGACAAAGGCGGGAGAGATATCAGTGGAAGCCCGGGAGATAACTCTTCTCAGCAAGGCATTGCAGCCGCTGCCCGAGAAGTTCCACGGTCTTACAGATACGGATATGAGATACAGGCAGAGATATCTGGATCTCATAATGAACGAGAAGGTGAAGGACACCTTTGTAAAGAGATCAAAGATCATAAGCTCCATAAGACATTTCCTGGACGATCAGGGCTTCATGGAGGTGGAGACTCCCATGCTGGTGGAGAACGCCGGCGGAGCAGCCGCAAGACCTTTTCTTACACACTATAACGCTTTGGATGAAGACAGGAAGCTGCGTATTTCCCTGGAGCTCTACTTAAAGCGTCTCATCATCGGAGGACTTGAAAGGGTTTATGAGATAGGCCGTGTATTCAGGAACGAGGGTCTTGATACAAAGCACAACCCTGAATTCACCCTGATGGAGCTCTATCAGGCATATACGGATTATAACGGCATGATGGATCTCACCGAGAGGATGTTCCGTCATGTGGCTGAGAAGGTATGCGGTACCACTACCGTTTTCTACGGTGACGAGGAAAGCGGAGAAGGGGTCACAATCGATCTGGGCAAACCCTTCAGACGCCTCACAATGGTGGATGCCATAAAGGAAGAGACCGGCATAGATTTTGATACCATCACTTCCGACGAAGAGGCAAAGAAGCTTGCCGACGAAAAGCATATCGAATATGAAAAGCACCATAAGAAGGGCGATATCGTGAATCTCTTCTTCGATGAATTCTGTGAGGAGAAGATGATCCAGCCCACCTTTATAATGGATCATCCCATTGAGATCAGTCCCCTTACCAAGAAGAAGCCCGACGATCCTTCAAAGGTTGAGAGATTTGAACTTTACATCAACGGCTGGGAAATGTGCAACGCCTACTCCGAGCTTAACGATCCCATCGACCAGCGCGAAAGATTTGCTGCCCAAGATGCCCTGGCTGCAGCGGGTGACGAGGAGGCCCAGCACACTGACGAGGATTTCCTCCACGCCATGGAACTCGGCATGCCCCCCACGGGCGGCATCGGCTACGGCATCGACCGTCTCTGCATGCTGCTCACAAACTCACCGAATATAAAAGAGGTGATCGCGTTTCCGACGTTAAAGTCAGTGGAGGC
>JAFVEU010000197.1 GCA_017475845.1 Lachnospiraceae bacterium
AAAACAGATCCGGTAATATTAATCTTCAATAGGTCGATGTGGTCGTGTCCCCTTTTTTCCGTAATTGCTTTTAGATGCCGGATTCTTATCGCCGGGGAAGAACCATCTCCTCCAAGGGAGTAAACGACAGGTTTACCGCCGTCCTTCAGGGGTTTCTCATATACATAGTATTCCATTCCGGGGCGTCCGCATTTCTTAAGCGGATAATACACGGTATCCAGCACATCGAAGCTCTTCTTTCCGAATACTATCTCGCCGGTCTTTATTGCAAGGCTTTTAAGCGGATTCACTATGGAAAACAATCTCGAGGAAGGGTCATTCTGCTCGTAAACATGTCCTTCGTAGGGACCGCATTTTATCTTTTGGACCCCGTAATACGCTGCGGCAGCCTTATTGTAGTAATCATTCTCATCGTTTACGCATACTCCCATGCAGATATCATCTGTTATGGATCTGTCACCGGCAAGAAAAGCATAGGGCGAAGGGACGTCAGTATCTTCCACATGGATAAGCGGCTCATTTTTGTTTTCTTTAATGAATCTTATCTGTCTGTCAAATTGAAGGGAATTGTCCGCATCAACTATGAGGCTTGAAAGAGCGTTTACGGACAAACCCAGGGTTACAGCTGCCGCAATGAGTTTTTGCGCCGGGTTCCAGGTACTGAAGTCCGGCATATCAAGGTGATCTGATGCCCGGGTAGCTGCAGAAAGAAGGAATAAAACGGAAGAGTATGTTGAGCGTCTAGGATACTGCGGTGAAAGCATCATAACTGACGGAATAGCGAAAACCGCTGACTCTAAGGCAAGGATAAAGAGATCTGTTTTTCTGTCCCTTTTCTTTCCCTGAAGAAAATACATTATAACAGGTATCTGCAGCGGAAGTTCCCTTATAACCGTGGGAAGGAAGCCTTCCATAAACCACTTCTTAAACATGGTGGATGTGTAGAGATCCTTATTTGGAACATAGCCGGGAAGTGAATCCTCCAAAGATTGCATGATTTCATTGGCCTCTTCTTTCCACAGCCTTATTTTTTTTCCGTTTCCGGGTGAAATAAGTAATAGCAGTATACCGAGGAAACATCCTAAAATCCCATAGCCCATCCAGGAAGCGTATTCCTTATGCTTAATGGAATATATCGTCTCCAAGGCCGCAAGCATCATCGAAGCTCCGGCACCGGTTTCCGTAGACCAGCCTGACAGCAGTCCTGAAAGAAATGCAAGGCTTTTCGGGAGCTTATCAAGCGATCCGTGATGCTTAAGGGAATAGGGAAGTACAAAGGCCGACTGAAGTATTCCCATCCAGAGGTAGTTCATGGAGCCTGTAAGCCAGAAACAGGTAGCGATGAGATGCGGTGCAGAAAGGAAAAAGCCGGCTGTGAGGAGCAGAGCCTTTTCGGGCTTAATTGATTTTAAGTCTGCTATATTCCCTGAACCTATAGCTGCGCATAAAAGCAGCTGGGTTAATATGACAAGGGTATTTGCCCTGTCAAAGTGTTTTTTGTCGTCAAAGGCAAGAAAGATCTGCACAAGGGACTCCGCAAGAGTCCTTCCGTCCCAGGTTTTATAGTGGGATATCTGGGATTTTAATAGATCCTTAAAATTCCTCACCCTTCTGTATTTCTGGTTTCCGTATGCCAGATTCCCGTTATTTTCACCGTCCCAGATAAAGGAATAGGGGTAATCATCCGCATACAGAGGAGTGAGTCTGCTCTTGAAATACATGAGGGAAGCAAAGGAAATAAAGATGGCGGATGATTTGAGTAACTCCGGAGAAACCATTAATTTCCTGCTAATTTCCCGTATAATCTTTCTTTTGATCTTTCTGTTCATAAATGTCTTGGATTGGCCCTTTTAAGGAATGTAAATCTGGATATTTTCTTATCACAGTATATTACTATGTAACCCATTTTATGCATCTCATCAACAACATGCTTGAATATTTCCCTGTTTTTATAAAAAATTATTCCATGAATCTCAAGGCAGATCTGTCTAATAGGCACATTGCTTTCCTTAAGGGATCTTAATACATCGGATACCGAACCGCTGATGTGCAACTTCAGGAGGTCGATATGGTCGTGGCCGAGCTTCTCCGTGATCTTCTCCAGTCTTGAAAGCCCGGCTGCGGATCCGGACCTCGCTCCAAGGGAATAGACGATTGGCTTTTTATTTCCCTTCAGCGGTTTATCATATACATAGTATTCCGTTCCGGGATGCCCGCATTTTTTAAGCGGATAGAACACGGTATCTATTGGGTCATACTCTTTAGAACCTCTTATTATCTCCTTTGTTTTCATGACAAGGCTTTTAACCGGGTTTGTTATGGAAAAAAGAATTGAGGAAGGATCATTCTGCTCGTAAACATGTTCATCGTAAGGACCGCATTTTACCTTATGAGCCCCATAGTAGGCTGAAACAGCTTTGTTATAGTAATTCTCCTCATATTCATTACATATACCCATGCAGGCATCAGCCGTTATGGATCTGTCCCCGGCAAGAAAAACATAGGGGGAAGGGATATCCGTATCCTCCACGTAAACAAGGGGATCATGCCTGTTATTTTTGATGAATTTTATCTGTCTGTCAAACTGGACGGAGTTGTCCGCATCAACTATGAGACCTGAGAGGGCTTTTACGGACAGATAAAATGCTGCGGCTAAAGCAATACTCTTTTGCAACGGATTTAAGGAATTGAAATCCGGTATGTCTAGGTGATCAAAGACACGGACAGCGGCGGAGAGCAGATATAAAACGGAAGAATACGTTGCGCGCTGCGGATACTCCGGTGAAAGCATCATAACAAACGGCACCGCAAGAACCGCCGACTCCAGAGCAAGGATAAAAAGATCTGTTTTCCTGTCCCTGCACTTCCCCTGCAGGAAGTACAGTATAACCGGTATCTGCAGCGGAAGTTCCTTATAAAGAGTATACAGGAATCCTTCCTTAAACCATTTCTTAAACATTGCGGGTGAATAGAGAAATTCTTTGGTGCTGACAGCATGATCCTCAGGAGAATCCGGTTCGCATTCTTCAAGCTCGGGTGTAAGAGCATATCTCGTCCTGTTTCCGGGAGAGAGAAGTAAAAGCAGTATCCCAATAAACCCTCCCAAGAGTCCGAAGCCCATCCAGGAGGAATACTCTTTATGAATAAGTGAAAATAGCGTTTCCATGCCGGCAAGCATCATTGCTGCCCCGGCACCGGCCTCCGAAGACCAGCCTGACAGAAGCCCTGAAAGGAAGGCAAGGCTTTCCGGGAATTTTTGAAGCGTTCCATGGTATTTAAGGGAATATGGAAGTACGAAGGCTGACTGAAGTATCCCCATCCAGAGATAATTCATAGCGCCCGTAAGCCAGAAACAGGATGCGAAAATATGGGGCGCCGAAAAGAAAAACCCGGCTGTGAGGAGCAGAGCTTTTTTGGGGGAAACGGATCTTAAATCCGCGATTTTCCCCGATCCAAGTGATGCGCATATGAATAACTGGGTTAAGATTACGAGGGTATTCGCTCTGTCAAAGTGCTTCTTGTCATCAAAGGCAAGAAACGCCTGCGCAAGGGAGTGCGCAAGGGTCCTACCTCCCCAGGTTTTATAGTGGGAAATCTGCGACCTTAACAAATCCTTAAAACTTTTTACTCTCCTGTATTTCTGGTTTCCGTACAGGAGATTTCCGTTATTATCACCGTCCCATATAAAAGAATAAGGATAATCATCGGCATATCTGGGGGTCAGCCTGTTCTTAAAATAAACGAAAGCAGCAAATGACGCAAATACAGCGACTGTCCCGGCGTGTCCCGGATAGCCTTTAAGACTCCTTCTGATTTCTTGCAAAAGCATTCTTTTGGTAGTTCTGTTCATAAGCAGAATGATATCACACATAATCTGTCAATGGACAAAAAAAAAAAAATATTATAATATACTGAATATGTTTTACGATAAAAAATTGAACAAAATAAATAATACATCCGGATCCGTCGGATACCTTGCCAAAGCTAAGGTCAGGAGTCTCATGTTCGCCTCAATGATAGATGCTGTCGACAGCATCATAATGACGGCAACAGACAAGGTGATACTTGGAAATATGATAGGATCAGATGCAATATCCGCAACAATGCTGGTAGCACCCGTCATTATGTTTTCATTGATCTTTGGGACACTGATATCCACCGGGACCTCCGTACTCTATACCCGTGCGGTCGGGAATTATGATACCGAAAAAAGCCGCAGAATACTGGGAATGACCGGAATTTTATCCCTTGTCATCGGGATGCTTCTGTCAGCAGCCTCGTTTGCCTGGGGGAATAGTATCCTTATGATTATGGGTGCGGAGGGAAGAGTTCTGGAATATGGAATACAGTATCTTTATTTCTTACGTTTCACATTCATTATTTCCCCGCTGCATTCGGTTTTGAACGAGATACTGTATGTGGACGGGGATGAGATAAGGGTTATCATTTCAAGTATTTCCCTTGTTGTCTGTAATGCGCTTGTTTCAATCTTACTCATACCTCACCTTGGGATAATGGGAGCTTCCCTTGGAAGTGCCATAGGAATTCTGCTTGCATTCCTTATTTCTTTCTCCCACTTTTTCAGCGGGAAATACCGCATACGTCCGATCCTGTCATTTGATCCGGATGTCTTTAAAGAGATGTTTCTGATAGGTGGGGTAGATGCATTGGACGGTGCCGCTAGCTGCCTCTATGTTTTCATTATCGAAATCTTTGTAATAAAGATTCTGGGTAGTGAATATCTTGCTGTTATCGCAGTAACCGGACTGGTATATGATATGATGGCGATCGGCGGCGGTGTCAATGATTCCATGAAAACCATGCTCATTTCCTACTGGGGGGACCGGAATAAGGAAGCAATGAAAAGCCTCCTTCTTTTTGGTGTCAAGCTGACCTTAAATATCGGCATCTTATACATAGCGATCGTATGGATTTTGTCCCCGTTTCTTCCTCGTTTGTACGGCATTGATTCGGCAGCATTAAGCTCATTTACTATCACAGCCTGCAGGATCACTTCGTTTGCATCCGTAGCTTACATATTTTACGGACTTTTCTTGGATTATTATGGTAATATCGGAAAATATCGGCTACAGCTTGTGGGGAATCTTCTGGACACGATCATTGCCAGACTTCCCGTTGTGTTTATTCTCGGCTTTTCCATCGGTCCTGTAGGTTTATGGATCGGGGAAGCCCTCTGTCCGTACATCTGTCTTTTTGTATTATCATTTATTGCCATAAAGATGTATGGGATAGATATGTTTCCTTTCCTGATAGAGGAGGGCGCAGGATCCTCACTGAATTTCAGCTATCAGGCAAATGTTGATGAGATTATGAATATGCGTGACAGGGTGGAGAGCTTTTTAGTTGAAAAAAATGCCCCGAAGCGCGCCGTCAATTTCTGTATGCTGCTCATCGAGGATATGAGCTTGCTGATAAAGGAAGCTAATCCCGAAAAGGAATGTGTTCATATTGATGCCTTCGTGAGCTGTGACACGGAGAACGCCAGACTTGTTCTCTGGAATGACGGAAAGCCCATAGACATGTCGGATACCGATATGGTTCCTTCCAGTATCCGCTCATATTTAGTTTCCTCACTTCTTACGGATTTCGAGGAGAGGAAATACCAGAAAACCTCAGGATACAACAGGACAAGCTTTGTTATTCCCTATAAAAGACTTGTTAACGAGCAAATGAAGGCAAAGGGCTGAAGGTAGAATGATCTCATTTTTACATATCTTTCATGACATATCCCTTAAAAACGCGGCTGCGGCCGCAGTCATTGATATGGAAGGGAAACGTACCACATCCTATGGAGATCTGGACACCATATCTGGAAGGATTGCATCATACCTCCTGAAGCTTGGGATAGGGAGAGAAAGTGTGGTGGTGATAAACTGCGGCAGGGGAATGGAGCTTATTGCAGCCCGGCTCGGTATTATGAAGGTCGGTGCGGCTTTTGTAAGCGTTGAGGATATGCTGGGACAGGAAAGGATAGATTATATCTATAAGGACTGTAAAGCAGTCCTTATTTTTGACCGTTCACATTTTAACCGGGCAATGGAGATTCCTCCCTTAAGCTTTGAAAGATGGGTGGATGCGGCGGAACATGATCTTGCTTTTATCGTATATACTTCCGGAAGCACCGGACATCCGAAGGGGGCTTCTCAGGAATATGGGATATATGACAGCATCATGAAGGGAACCCGCCCTATGTGTGAGGATTATCTCCCTGTAGTTTTCGGGAATATCATCCCGGAGACCTTTGTGGGTGGGATTTATATTACTGTCGGAGCCCTCTCAGTAGGGGGCATCCTTCACGAACTGCCTCTTTCCCTTGTGAGGAACCATTCAGGACTGTTGTCTTACTTTGATAAACACGCAGTCAACATCACTTTCATGCCTCCGACTCTCGCTAAAGCACTCATTTCAACAGGGAAGCTTAGGCTTTCTGCCCTCCATGTGGGAGGAGAGATCGTATCGGGGGTTTTCTCGGATAACTTTGATATCAAGAATATATACGGTCCAACTGAATTCGGTTATCCCGCCTGTATATTCAAGCTGGACCGTCCTTATGACAATACTCCCATAGGAAAGCCTTTAGATACAACTGACTGGATACTTGTCGGGGATGACGGAAACATAAGCAAGAGAAAAGGGATCCTTTGCGTGAATCTCCCTTATTTCAGGGGGTATCATGGCAGCAATAAAGAGGACTGCTTTTTCATAAAAGGCGGAAAAAGATATTTTAAAACAAACGATGTCGCTTTATATGATGAAGGGGTGCTTACCATCCTCGGGCGTGACGATGAGATGATAAAGCTTAATGGAAACCGGATAGACCCTTCGGAAATAGAACAAGCGGTAAAAATAGTTACAGGAGCTGATTTTGCGGTCTGTAAAGCTTTAATCCGGGGCGGAGTAAAGTACCTATGCGTTTATGTTCCTGAGGACTCCGGCATTGACAGGGAAGGAGCGTTAAAGAAACTAAAACATATCCTGCCTGAATTCATGCTTCCGTCCTGCTTTGTGGGTATAAAGGACCTTCCGAAAAATGCAAACGGAAAAGTAGACAGAAACGCACTTCCTGACCCGGATATCAAAGATATTTTCGCAGTTTACGCAGAACCCGAAAATGATCTTCAGAGGAAGCTCTGCGCTTTATTTGAAGAGATACTAGAGATAAATGACCGTAAGATCGGAATAGATGACAGCTTTTTACTCCTCGGGGGAAGCTCTCTCCTTGCCATGAAGCTCCTTATGGAAGCAGCTATTCCGTCCCTTACCTTCAGGATGTTATATGAAAACCAGACTGTAAGAAACATCGATAATGCCCTGAAAAAACTGAAAGCTCCGGCATCAGGCCATTCCTTTCCGCCGGAAGGCCTTCCCTTAACAGATATGCAGAAGGATTATCTTGAGCTGCAGTTAAAATATCCCGATTCTTTTCTGTTTAATTTTGGATTTATACTGGATTTCATGCCGGATACTGATGTAAAAAAGTTAAAGGATGCGGTAAACAAAGCTTTCAAGGCACATCCGGGTCTCGCAGTCACCATCAGAAAAAAAGGAAGCGAATGGCGTCAGTATATGTGTCCTGCAGATAAAGATGTATGTCCCGTCACAGAGCTTTCCGGGGAAGAGCTTAAAAAGGAGATCGCTTCCTTTCTGAAGCCGCCCCTTTTTGACGGAGCGCCGATGTGCAGGTTCAGTATAGTAAAATCCCCTGAGAGACTCACGCTTTTAACCGATATCAGCCACCTGATATGTGACGGGACGTCACTCAGAAATCTGACGGAGGATATAATCTCAATATATGACGGAGCAGATATCGAGCCTGACCATTATTATGAGATCATACAGGATATTCTGAAGCAGGAGGAGGACCGTCACATATACCGGGAGAATAATATGTCTGAAATGAAGGCATGGGATTTGCTTATGCGCCTCCCCCGTCCTGATAAACCCGGAGATATAAGTATTCTTGAAAGTATTACAAGAGAGATTGGATTTGACAGAAAAAGCCTCATAAAAGCCGCAACAAAATTTGGAACCTCAGTAAGCACAGTCTTTATGACGGCTGCTGCTCTGGCCCTTTCGAAAATAAACAGTACTGACACGGTTCTGATGTCCTTGATATGGAGTGGAAGGGACAGTGTAGCAGGGATCAGGTCAGCAGGCATGTTCCTTGAGACATGTCCTGTCCTTTTTTCCTTTTTGGGGAAAAAAACCTTAAGAAGCGTCATTTCTGATGTATCCATTCAGGTTCTGACAGCAATTAAAGGAGGAACCCCGGGTTCTTACTGCCATAACAGAGATGAAAAAATGATGGTTTTCAATTACCGTGGAGCACTTTACAGCGATTTGGACAGTGATCTTGTCATAGATGCGGACGGCATAGATGTCGGCGGGATACCGGCTATCGATCCCTTTGGAGTGATCATCGATGATGATGAAAACGAAGGGATGCGCATAAGCATTGATTATGATGCTGGACTTTATCTGACGTCAACTGTGGAGAGTTTCATTGACACTTTCTTGGATGGGCTTAAGGGGATGATCACTCAACACCCTTAAGGGCTTCCACCATGTCGATGTCCTTGACCTTCGCTGAGATCAGGGTGTTTACTATAAGTGAAAGTACAAAGGAAAGTAAAAATGCAAGCAGATAGGACTGCGGTTTGATCATGTATATATGATCCTCGTCTATGGAGAGTGATGACATCATGGCGGTAAGCATCTTAAGTCCCAAGGAAAGCCCCAGGGCGGTGCCTGTACCGGTAATAAAAATATTCTGCTGCTGAAGTATCCATCTGATCTTTGCCGTTTCAAAGCCGAGAACTTTAAGTGTAGCTATTTCCCTTATCTTTTCGATAAATGAGAGAACCCCGAGGTTATACATGACAACGATACCTATTATTATTGCGATCGTCATGGTATAGAGGGTCTCGTCAGCGGTGCCCCGGTTTCTTCTGTGAAGAGAACGGATCAGGCTGTCTTTCGATATCACAGATGCAATCTCCTCCCTGTCAGCAGCATAGGAGAAAGGAACCGTCATACAGGTATATAGGGAATTCGGGGCAAAGCTTAAGCCCAGGCTTTCGTAAAAGGATCTTCTCATGGCTATACCCTGTGTTCCGGGAGATGTATATATAAGCTCTATCCTTCCGCTCCCGCTACCGCTTCCGTCAGATAAACGGAAGGAAACAAGATCTCCTATCTCTGCATCAAGCTGCTCGGCGGCTTTTCTGCTTATTGCGATACCCTTTTCCGGAAGTGTTACATATCTCCCGCTGCCGTCCTGAAAACGGAAGAGATTTCCCTGATCCATAACCGTCAGATTCCATACAATGGATTCATTCCCGCAAAAAAGCTCCGCCTCATTCTCCTCTATCATCTGTCCCTTAAATTCCCTTGAGTAGTCATACACGGTGCCATAATCTGCGTCAGCAGAAAAGGAGATTAAGTATGACGCAGCAATAAGTTCATGGAATTGCCAGGTTTCCCCCTTTTTTACGAGATCATTTGCACCGAAGGCAGTGAGCATAAGCCCGGATGTAAGCGTTATACCAAGTATTCCGGCAGCGGTCCTTATGCGGTTCCTGTATATTTCCCTTATATTCCATTTTGTCGCAAAGCTTAAGTGATTCCAGAACGGGCTTTTTTCAAGTGCTCCAGCTCCGCTTTCTTTTGGCGGTTCAGGGCGAAGAATCTCCGATGCTCTTTTCATAAGGAGCTTTCTGCAGGATAAGAAACAGGTAAGACCCGACAGGAGAACGAGAAGGATCATAACAAGGACTATGCGTGAAGAGATCATCATACCGGCTCCCGGGATAATGTAATAATCCTTCATGTACCTGTCAAGTGTGACCCCAAGGATGTACCAACCGGCTATTGCCCCGGTAATCCCTCCGAGAAGTGAAACAACAACAGAATAGGACATATAATGAAGAGTCACCGTAAGCCTCGAAAACCCAAAGGCCTTGAGAGCACCTATTATGGTTCTCTGCTTCATGACAAGCCTTGTCATGGTGGTAATGATACCGAGAATGGCGATCACTATGAATAACACCGGAAAGAACTTTTCCAGCGTCAAATTGGAATCCAGATCGCCGGAAACGGACTGATAACCTCCCTCCTTCATCTTCGTAGTGAAGGTTATCCTGTTCTTTGAAAAAAACGACGAAAGATCGGCTCCGACACTCTTTATCAGATCTTCATCGTTTTCAGTCATGTAAAACTGGTTTTTTATGTCCTTAAGCTTTACATATATATTGCTGTATGTGAGCTTTTTGCCGGGATATTCACCTGAATCCAGAAAGGCGTATCCGTAAGCTCCTCTGGATACATCAGAAAAGGTATCATCTACAATATAGTAAACATGATCCGGATTATCCATTATTCCCCTGACGGTTTCGGTAAATTCCACGCCGTCAACGGTGAGCGAAAGATTATCTCCCACGGAGATATTCTGCTTTGAAGAAAAGTCTCTGTCTATCCATATCCCGTTCATTCCTGTTTCATAAGGTACTCCTTCATAAAGGTACATACGGGATATATTATTCTCATTTATAAAATTAAATTCGATCTTTTTTTCTTCCGAAAGGCGTACCCTGCCAACGATTGATGCCCGGAGCTCAGCAGTTTTCACCCTCGGGTCAGATTTTACTCTTATGAGATCATCCTGGGTAAAGCCATCGGAGGTCAGCACGAGATCGGAAAAATCGGTTTCGAGGTAGTACTTATCAATGCTTCTGCCGTAACCCTCGGTACTGGCGTCAAAGCCCTGGAGAATGAACATGGCAAAAAAGCACATAATAAATATGGCGAGAAACTGGACAAAATTCGACCGTAAGTCCCTCAGCATTTTTTTTCTTAAGATCTTTGTCATCCGTTATCGTCGTCAGAAATGTTTATTATGCTTTCTTCGATCTCTTCTCCCAGATACATGGAAGCAGAAGGATCCATAATGATATGTGTATTCTCATCAATGCCCGATATTTCGGTATAGGCGTTATCCTTTACTCCGGAGGTTATATACTTCTTGTTTACCGTACCGCTCTCCGAAACGTAGATAAAGGAACCGTCATCATCGCTGTATATGGTCTCAGACGGAACCTTAAGCACATCCCTTGCTTCATCAAGCTTAAGCGTTACATCCGCTTCAAGTCCTACTATCAGATCATCCTCCGTGTCTACGGATATCTCCACGGCAGCCTTTGACTTACCTGCAGAATCATTTTCGGCGGCCTGGTCTATCTTTATCACGTTTCCGGTATATTTCAGATTTCCTATGCTTATGTCTGCGCTCTGACCCTCTTTGATGGCCGATATATCATACTTTGAGACCATCATTCTGATCTTGTAACCGTTATCGTTCTGCATCTCTATAACCGGCACACCTTTTTCCACGTAGGCACCCGCATCCGCAAGACATCCCGTAATAATACCGTCAACAGGAGATATACACCCGTTTTCCGCTGCATTTAACTCCTTTTCGGCTTTAATAAGATACAGCTTATTATGCTCTGCGGTTTCTTCATTCGCATATATTTCAGAAAGTGCTGTCAGCATGGACTGGGCTGTATCCCTGTCGCTTCTGGCATCAGACCACATCCTTGTGACAGTCTCCAGATTATTCTGATAGGTTGCATACTGACGGTAGGTTTCAGGATCCATGGATTCTTCGGGAAGGCAGAGAGCAGCTCTCTGTGCATCAGCGATTTTCTTATTAAGCTCCCCTATTTCCCGTTGTAAATCTTCCGAATCATCTATGAGGTCATCAAGCTCATCTTCATCGGCTTCTTCCAAAAGCTCCATTTCCTTAATATCTATATCAATCTTTGCAAGCTTTGCCTGTTTCTCGGCAATCTCTCCCTCCATTTTATAAACGTCACTTTGGCAGGCTTTTTGCTGCTCACTTATGATATAGGCCTTCTCGTGTTCCTTTATATTGAGAGAAAGGATATTTGCCTCAAGGAGGGCGTAGACATTTTTGCAGTTTTCTATTTCCCCTAAAGCTTTATTATAGATTCTCTGATATTTAGCCCTGTTTTCAGACGCAGCCGTAAGGATCCTTTCGCTGTATTTAAGATCCGTTGCTGCGTGGTCAACGCCGTCACGCTGTGCTTCTCCCTCGTATGAGAGAAGCCTGTCGCCTTTTTTTACCCGGTCTCCGCGTTCTACATGTCTCTCTGCTATAAATCCGGCAACATCCGAATAAACAGTTACAGTACTTTCTCCCTCAACTATTCCGACTCCCCGTAGGAAAGGCGCAACATCACCCCTTTCCGGCAGTACCACATCCAGGTTTTCCGGCGACATAAAATAGAATAATCCTGCCAGAGCAGCAGCCAGACATACTGCAATAATTACGGCTATTTTAACGGGTTTTTTCATTCCTGAACTCCTTTAACTTAAATCTCTCAATCTTCTGAATTATAACATAAAAAACGAAAAGCGGTACTTTGTCTTTCATTATAAATAAATGTTGCTTTCAAGTGAACTGATCCTTAAAATGTTTCTAAAGCTTTTAACGGGAGTTTTGATATGAATGATAATGATAAAAGAGGCTGTCCGTGCCTGTATTCTATTCCGTCGCAGATAAGCTGGATAAAGTTATACTCTATCTTTTTTTCATCCCCTTTAAGGCGCATCCTGCCATTGATGGTGGACCTCAGCGCCGCTTTACTGACAGAGGGGATGGAATTTACCTCAATAAGATCCTCGGAAGTAAAACCCTCCGAGCTTACGATGAGATCCGCAAAATTCGTTTCCTTATAGTACTCATCAAGAGCGCCTTCCACTCCCATCAGATCCGCATCAAAGGACACATATATGAACAGGGCGATAAAGCACATGATATCTGCTATTTCAGCAAAAAGGCTGTTATGTGTTACCATTACCACCGTCTTTTTATGAACCCTGCTCTGATCCTGGAGGATCTCAAGCACCTCTCTGCCCGTATTGGTATCCAGCGCTCCCGTAGGTTCATCACAGAGAAGTAGCCTTGGCATCTTGGCTATTGCCCTTGCTATTGATACCCTCTGCTGCTGTCCTCCGGATAGCTGCGAGGGGAAATTATCCTTCCATTCAGCCAGGCCTACCATTTCAAGCGCTTTAAGGGGATCCATTATCTCCACCCCCAGGTCCCGCATCAGATCAACGTTTTCAAGAGCAGTAAGAGTAGGTACCAGATTGTAAAACTGGAAGATGATGCCCACGTCCAATGCCCTGAACTGCCCCAGCCTCTTATCGTCAAATGCCGTTATATCCTCGTCTCCGAAAAAAATACTCCCGCTGCTGGCTCCGTCAAGACCCCCAGAAGATTAAGGAGGGTGCTTTTTCCCGCACCACTGGGACCCAGTATCACCACAAGCTCCCCTTCTTCTATTTCCAGATTCACATCATGCAGCGCTTCATAGACAACCTGGCCTGTTTTATATATTTTTCCTACATTTTCAAATCTTATAAGAGGCATATCACTGTCCTTTTTATCGGTCAGGGAAAAGATCCCTTGTGATAGAAAGCGGGAAACAGATGAACTGTTTCCCGCCTGCTGTGCTTAAATTTAAGGCGCTCTTACTTCTTCTTTGTCCTCATTGCCGCAAAGAGGCTCTGGATAACGATGAATACAAAGAGCAGTGCAGCTGTAAGGATGTTAGGCCAGGAGCTTGCAAGCTTTCCGTTGGTCTTTACTATGGAGGAGATGGTTCCGTTTATCAGCACACCCACAAAGGTTCCGAGAACATTACCTACACCTCCCGTAAGAAGGGTACCTCCGATAACCGCTGAAGAAATGGCATCCATTTCCAGACCCGTGGCCTGCTGAACGCTTCCTGCCATGGTATTAAGGCAGTAGCAGATGCCGCCGATGGATGTGAGCACCGAAGAAAGCATATATGCCTTCATCTTGGTCTGCTTAACATTAAGACCCATCATGGCTGCTGACTGCTCGCTTCCGCCGATGGCGTAAAGGGAACGTCCGAATCTGGTGTAACGGAGCATCAGGAATATCAGTAAAAGCACCGCCAGTGCTATAATAACCTCAACCCTGACAAAGGGAGCCATATACTTACCCTTGTTATTGGTATATCCGCCGAAAGGGATGATGATCTTGGCATTTGCCCAGTTATAGAAGGCCTGATTGATATCCTGGGTGATGGAAACCTGGTCGGTACAGATGACCGCAGTCATTCCACGGCCGAAGAACATCCCCGCCATGGTAACTATAAAGGGCTGGATCTGCAGATATCCGATAAGGAAGCCCTGGACAAGACCGAAGATCACGCCTACCAGCAAGACAAGGAGACACATCTGTGCGGCACCTATGCCGCTCCTCATGCCAACTGCCAGCATCATGCAGTCCATGGCAACCAGTGAACCCACCGAGATATCAATACCGGCTGTGAGCATTACCACGGTAAGTCCGCAGGCCACACAGATAAGTCCGGAGTTGGTGATAAGGATGTTTAAGAAGGTCTGCAGATGGGTAAAGCCTTTTGCGCCGTATGCGATACATCCTCCCGCATACATTGCAATGAACAGGGCTACGGTGATCAGCAGCAACATTGTATTTGAATTTATTGATTGTAATTTCTTCATGCTCTTGCCGCCTCCTTTGTTCCTGTTTCTTTAATGTTGGAGCGCTTTCTGAAATAAGCCTTCAACGGAGCTGACTGTATGGCAACGATTATGATAACGATGATGGCCTTGTAAACAGGTGCCTGGTCTGTGGAAACACCCAATGCATAAAGGGTTGTGGTGATAGCCTGGATGGTATAGGCACCGATCACTGAGCCTGCCAGATTGAACTTACCGCCTCCCAGTGAGTTGCCGCCGAGAGCAACCGCCAGAATGGCATCCATCTCGTAGTAAAGACCGATGTTATTGGAGTCCGCACTGGTTATTCTGGAGGAATTCACCAGACCTGCTACTCCTGCGAAGAATCCGCAGATAACATAGGTTAAGAAGATGATCTTCTTGGAATTCAAACCTGCTATACGGCTGGCCTTTGCATTTATTCCCACGGATTGAATGTACATTCCCAGGGAAGTGTTCTTAAGTACCAGAGCCACAATGGCTATACATATGGCAGCTATGATGATGGGAGTGGGAAGGGGTCCCGTAAATGCTCCGAAAACACCGAATGCGCTGTTACGAACGTAAACGATAAGGTTGTTGCAGAGCAGAAGTCCTATAGCTCTGGCAGCCGAGAACAGGATCAGCGTGGCTACCATTGGCTGGATGCCGAAGTAGGCCACCAGGGTTCCGTTAAAGGCTCCGCAGAGGGTTCCCATGGCAAAGGCTGCCAGGACTCCCACGATAAGCGGTACTGCCAGCTCCGTGGTATTGGCCACACCGTAGCCTGCAAGGAGCATACAGCAGAAGCTTGCCGAAAGACTCATTACGGAACCTACTGAGATATCGGTTCCGGCTGAGGACGAAACAACCAGGGTCATTCCAAGGGCAAGGATCGCAACCTCACTTCCGCGGTTCAATATGTCGATGATACGTCCGTAGAGGATGGTCCCGCTGGATGTTGTCTGGTTCAGCGTGATCATAAAGAAAGAGAAAGGATTTGAACCCTGGGCAAGGTCATGAAGGATATTGACCGCCATGACCAGGATAAGTGCCACTACAGGTAAAAGAAGCGGCCAGTTTTTTATCTTTTTCCAAAACTTGTTTTCATTAAGATTCATTCTGACTCACCTCCTGCTATAGCATGCATTACCTTCTGTTCTGTAATATCCCCGCCGACTTCGCCGACCTTTTCGCCGTCTCTCATGATGACCATGCGGTTGCAGGTACGTACCATCTCCATGATCTCGGAGGAGATGAACACTATGCTCTTGCCCTGCTCGGCTAACTCAAGTATCAGCTTCTGTATCTCTGTCTTGGTACCGATGTCGATACCACGGGTAGGCTCGTCAAGTATTAGGAAATCGGGATCCGTTGCCAGCCAGCGGGCCAGGATCACCTTCTGCTGGTTTCCTCCGGAGAGCTGCTTTACAAGAGTCTCGGGAGTAGGTGTCTTTATGGACAGGAGATCGATGTACCTGTCTGCTATCTCATTCTGCTTCTGGCGGGACAGTCTCTTGAACGTACCTGTCTTTGCCTGAAGGGCGAGGATGATATTCTCTCTTACAGTAAGATCCTCGATGATACCCTCGGCCTTTCTGTCGTCGGGAAGCATTCCCATCCCTAAGTTCATGGCATCGATGGGCTGATGTATCTGAACCTCCTTATCCTTGACCTTAAGGGTACCCACATTGGCCCTGTCCGCACCGTATATGGACCTTGCCAGTTCGCTTCGTCCGGAACCCAGGAGTCCGCCGATACCGATGACCTCTCCCTTGTGGATATCCAGGTCGAAGGGCTTGACCGTACCGGTGTGTGCAAGTCCCCTTGCGGAGATCTCCATGGGCTCATGGGAAAGATCCTTCGCTTCGCCCTTGATGGATGCCAGATCGTCCAGATCCTTACCCATCATGGCCGCTACCAGCTTAACCCTGGGAAGCTCGGCTATGGGATACTCTCCTACAAGCGTTCCGTTCCTTAATACTGTGATCCTGTCACATACAGCATAAACCTGCTCCAGGAAGTGTGTAACGAAGATGATACCTACACCCTTTTCCTTGAGCATACGCATAAGCTTGAAGAGCTTCTCCACTTCCTCGTCATCCAGTGAAGATGTGGGTTCATCAAGGATAAGCACTTTACACTCCATATCTACAGCCCTGGCAATAGCAACCATCTGCTGAATTGCAAGGGAATAATTTTCCAGATTCTGTGTAACATCAACGCTTATTCCCAGGTCATCCATTATCTTCTGGGACCTTGCGTTGTAAGATTTACGGTCAACTGTTTTGATGGCCGTTAAAGGCTCACGCCCGATAAAGAGGTTTTCCGCTACGGAAAGATTCGGGCAGAGGTTTACTTCCTGATAAACCGTTGAAATACCAACATTCTGGGCATCCCGAGTGGAATGATTCCTTACAGGACCGTCAACTCCCTCTATATGAATTTCCCCGCTCTCAAAATCATTTATGCCCGTGAGGCATTTGATAAGCGTAGATTTTCCAGCCCCGTTTTCTCCCATAAGGGCATGTATCTCTCCCTTTCTGAGAGTGAAATCCACGTTTTCCAGTGCTTTTACCCCCGGAAAGGTCATGTTTATACCGCGGGCAGTCAATACAACATTTTCTTCCATTTGCACTGTCTCTCCTTTCTAATGGAAAAGTTAAATGCTTTCCGAGTCATTTCCGACCCATATCCCTTAAAAAGGGGAGCCCTGAAATCCTGGGCTCCCCTTAAGTTTTTAAGGGTAAATCTTAATACTGAGCTTCAATAACCTCGTCGGTTACTTCGATCATGCTCATTGCCTTGCCATCAACTGAGAAGTCAACGATCTGATCCTTAAGTGCATACCAGTTATCGGGAACGAGGATCTGTGCCTCAGGTGTTCCACCGGACTCGAGAGTCTTGATAACTCCCTCAACTGTAGGAGCTGCAAGAGGGTTACACTCGAAGTCTGCAGTGATCTTGCCGGCCTGAACTTCCTTAAGACCTGCTGTACAAGCATCATAGGAGATAAGGATTACATCGTTTCCGGGGCCGTAGGTAACGCCTGCGTTATCCATAGCTGTCATAGCACCGAATGCTTCGTTATCGTTCTCGCAAACTACTACATTGAACTGGCCTGCATAAGACTTGCAGTATGATTCCATAACCTGCTGGCCGCCTTCTTATGTGAAGTCACCGGTCTGCATGTCGAGGATTGT
>JAFVEU010000198.1 GCA_017475845.1 Lachnospiraceae bacterium
CTTCCGGTCTCCTGCTCTTAATGATATGGGTTTAAGGGCAGGATTTTCGAAATGATCATAGAATTTATGTATGTGATTCAGAAGCGGCACGCCGCATAGGAAAAAATCTGCTCTTAAGGCAGATTCTACCACTGCAAAACGATAATATCAACAGCCTGATCCGTATTGATCAGCCATGTTTCTGAAATAATGCAAGAATACAAAAGCCACCCGCGTTACCGCAGGTGGCTCATGCTCATATCTTCTTAATTTCATTTCAGCAGTTCGGAAAGTGTCAGGGAAAAGTCGGGATATAATGATGAGGTCAGTTCTTCATCAAAGGATATCTGGTCCGCGTTTTCCACTCTTTCCTCTGCTTCGTCGGAAAACGAATAGGTATTGATCATCCTGCTATCAGGATTGATTATCCAGTACTCTTTAACCCCCGCATCACGGTACTTAAAGAGCTTTATGGCGTAATCCCTGTCTTTGGTAGAAGGTGAGACCACCTCCACCACCAGATCCGGCGCCCCGTTACAGCCATATTTATCGAGCTTTTCCGGATCACAGACGACAGTCACATCAGGCTCGATATAATTCCGCTTATCCTTATTTAAGAATACTGCAAAAGGCGCGGGATAAACCCTGCATTTGCCACCTTTATCTCTGACATACTGATCCAGTCTTCCGGAAATAGCCATGACGATCTCCTGATGTTCCCGGAGCGGAGTAGCCATGTCATACCATACCCCGTCAATAAGCTCAGCCCTTTCTCCCTCAGGAAGATTCATAATGTCATCTACCGTATACTCAACCATTTTCTTCAGATCCATACTCATCCTCCTTTTCCTGATTTCAGAACCATTCCGCTTAAAGACAGCCTGCTGATTTAGGAACTCAAATTCTCCTTAATTATAACTCATTGAACTTTCCCTGTATATAGTCCGCAAGGGCGGGGATGCCCTCTTCTTCGCCGGTTTTATTAAGGCTTACCTCAAATACCGGTGCTTCGGACAGAGCCCTTAAGCCCTTAGTGAAATAGGGAGTATCGAAACCCACAGCCTCTTTCAGGTCGCATTTTGTGAGGACTACGGCATCCACATATGAAAACATGGGAATATATTTATAGGTCTTGTCGTCGCCCTCGGGAACGGAGGCACATACTATCCTCAGATCGTCTCCCAGGTCAAATTCCGCGGGACAGATCAGGTTTCCCACGTTTTCCACAAAGCAGATCCCGTGATCTATCGCGGCCTTGTCGAAGCCCTCTCTTATTACCGCGGCATCCAGATGGCATTCCCCGCAGGTATTGATCTGGCTTGCCTTTATCCCTTTTTCGTTAAAATAGTCCGCGTCTATACTGGAATAGAGGTCGCCCTCAATGACTGAGGTGTTCACTCCCCTTCTGTCAAGCTCTGCGATAAGGGCCTTTAACAGGGTGGTCTTTCCGGCGCCCGGGGCACCCATGATATTTACCATAAGAACCCCTCTTTCCCTGTAGAAAGAGCGCATCTCCTCCGCGATCTTCTTATTCTCTCCCAAAAGCTCTTTCATTATCACTATTTCTGACATATCTATGCTCCTTGTGTCTCATTATTCCCGCCGGAAGGTCTTTTGTCCAGAACATTTACATCCAGCTTGTTATACGGGATCTCTACACCCTCCCTGTCAAAGGCGAGCTTTACGTTTTCATTTAAGGCCCAGAGGGAATCCCAGTAGGCACCGTTTTCCACATAGAACCTGCAGCCCAGGGTAACCTGGCTCTCGTCTAAGGATCTGACAAAGACACTGAGTTCACCCTTGTCAAGCTTTCCGGGGATCAGAGATGCCTCACGTTTTATTATCTCCTTGGCTTTAAGGAGATCCGCCTCATAGCTGATACCTATGGAAAAATCTATCCTCCTGGTGGGAAGCCAGGTCATGTTCACTATGGAAGTATTGGCAAGGCTCCCGTTGGGGATCATGACCTCCTTGTTATCGACGGTGGTAAGCCTGGTGTAGAATATCTGTATCTCCATCACCCTGCCTTCATTTCCGTGAGAATCCTCCCTTATAAAATCCCCCACCTTAAAGGGCTTCATGAGAAGGATAACCACTCCTCCGGCAAGATTTGAAAGGCTCCCCTGAAGTGCAAGGCCGATAGCCAGAGTGGCGGAACCGAAGATCGCAAGGATCGAAGCCGCATCCACTCCGAAACCGGAAGCCAGAATCATTATGAGAAAGGCGTACATTACAATATTTAAAAAGCTGTCAATAAAGGTAATGACTCCCTTTTCAGCCCCCACCTTTTCAAGGGACTTATTGATAAGCTTCATGATGAGCTTAACGATCCTTGTGCCCAGGAAAAAGACCACGGCGATAAGGACTATCCTTATCCCCAGGTTCAGGGCAGCCTTCGGGATCCCCTTTATGAATTCCTCCCACACGGAGGGATCCAGATTTTCCTGCAGATCTTCTATATTTTCCACCGTTGCCAGAGAATCAACGGTTTCGGTGATATTCTCCATCAGCCCACCTCAAATACCGTTACGGAAAGGGGCGGAACCTTGATCCTTATGGAATCTGCCCTTCCGTCACATTCATCCTTTGCGGACTTGAGCACGTGTGAATTCCTGAAATCGAAGCCGCCGTACTTTTCCGCATCGGTATTGAATATCTCCTTATATTTACCTGCTTTGGGAACTCCGATCTTATAGTTCTTTCTTGGGATATTCTCGAAGTTCACCACAACTATAAGAGTATCTGCTTCCTTCTTACCCTTTCTTATGAAGACAAGGATATTCTCGTTTGCGGATATGCAGTTTATCCACTCGAAGCCGGCTTCGTCCATTGAAAGCTCATGGAGAGCAGGCTTCTCTTTATAGAGTGCGGTAAGATCCTTTATGAGTTCGTGAACCTCTTTTGATTCCTGAGTCTTCAAGAGTTCCATGTCTATCGGCTTTCCGGGATACCAGGGATCCTTCTCCCCCAGATCAAGCCCCGAGCTTATAAGCTTCTTTCCGGGATAGGTGAACATGAACCCTAAAGAAGCCTTCAGGTTTGCAAGCTTTTCCTCGCTGTTTCCCGGCATCCTGTCAAGGAATGAACCCTTGTCGGAGGTAAAGGCGTCGTGGCTCATGGGCAGCATGAAGCGCTCTGCATAGGCGTAAACCAGTGAAAAGCAGAGTTCACCATAGTGATCCGTCCTGTAGAAGGGATCATAGGAAAGATATGACAGAAAGTCGTCTCTCCAGCTCTCATTCCACTTATAATCAAAACCAAGACCATTGTCTCCCGTATCCGAAGTCATGCCGGGCCAGGCGGAATTGTCTTCGGCTATCATGAGTACGCCGTTCTTTTCCTTATGCACCTCATTCGTGATGGTCTGTAAAAGCTCCACCGCATCGGTATTCTCCTTGCCCCCATAGATATTGGGGAGATAATCGGTACGGCCGTAGTCCAGATACAGCATGGATGCGGTATTATCCACTCTTATGGCATCGGCATGGTAGACCCTGGTCCAGAAGAGGGCATTGGAAACCAGGAAATTCCTTACTTCCGGTCTTCCGAAATCAAAGGTAAGGGTTCCCTGATCCGGATGATAGCTGCGGCGGGGATCCGGATTCTCATAAACAGCCGTGCCGTCAAATTTAATGAGTCCTCCCAGCCTGTCATCAAAGTGGGCGGGGCTCCAGTCAAGGATCACCCCTATACCCTCTTTATGCATATGATCCATGAAATGGAAAAGATCCTCGGGAGTGCCGTACTCTGCGGCAGTGGCAAAAAAACCGTAGGTATGGTATCCTGCGGACTCCTTGTTCTTAAACTCCATAACCGGCATCAGCTCCACATGGGTGTAGCCCGTATTTTTAATATATTTTGCAAGCTCCGGCGCAGCTGTCCTTAAGCTCTTTTCCCCGGCAAAGGAACTGAACTGGAGCTCATAGACCACCATAGGGCTTTCCGTTCCCTGTATGTTATGGCGTTCAGCCATCCAGTCCTCATCAGTCCACTTGAAGGAGCTTATATCCGTAACCACCGAAGCCGGATCCTCTCCCTCTTCACAATAGAAGCCGTAGGGATCGGTCTTTAGGGTAACGGTTCCGTTACCGGCCTTTATCTCGTATTTATAAAGGGTTCCGGGCAGCAGATCCGGGATAAATATCTCAAAGATACCGGATTCATCGGGAAGCTTTTCCATCTCATAGAGCCTTCCGTCCCAGTCGTTGAAATCCCCCACCACACTGACTCTCATGGCGTCCGGTGCCCATACCGCAAAATGCACGCCCTCATGGCCGTCAACACTCATAAGATGGGATCCCAGTGTCTCCCATGCGTAACGGAGTATGCCGTTCCTGAACTTCTTTGAATTTCTTTCGGTTATTACCTGGGGATAGGCATAGGGATCCTCCAGGGTAAGCTTTTTCCCGTCCTTTGTCTCTACCTCATAGACATAGTGAAAGGGCATCTTCTTCCTTAGGAGCACAGCAAAATAACCGCTCTCATCCATCATTTCCATGGGGTAGGGCTCTTTCACCTTATCCGCATGCACGGAAACGGATTTTGCTTCAGGAAAAAAGGCCTGTATAAGGGTTCCGCTCCGTCCTGCGCTGTGGGGTCCCAGAAGCTTCTTTGGATGGTCCTCCTCGGAATAGGTGACAGCCTCTATTTCTGCCCAGTCCATAAGATTATAGAGTTTTTTATTCATATTGTCCTCCTTGGGATCAAAACCCTGGTTAATGTGCGTTCAAGGAAAACGCACATTAATCCGGCTTTGCCGGACAGCTCCCTGAAGGGAGCTGCCATCTACGGTTCTGAGAAATCTGATGATTTCTCAGAACCTGTGTATAAACAATCCGCTTCTTAACTTCGGTTCAAACCAGGTGGATTTCGGGGGCATGAGCCTTCCCATATCCGCCACCGTAAAAAGCTCGTTTATGTCTGTGGGATAGAGTGAAAAGGCACATACATATCCGCCCCCGTCAACCCTGTCCATAAGACCCTGCATACCATGGACACCGCCTACAAAGCTTATCCTGGGATCGGTCCTCGGGTCTTCGATATTTAAGATCGGGGAAAGAAGCTCATTCTGAAGGATGGAAACATCCAGATCATCCACCGGGTCGCCGGAAAAGAGCTCCTCCTTTGCCTTTAAACAATACCAGCGTCCGCTTATATAGAGGCCGAATTCATGTCTTTTTTCAGGCTTATAAGGCTTTTCACCCTTTTCCGTTATCTCGAACTTCTTCCTTATCCTGTCCATGAAGCGGCTTTCGGAAAGACCGTTCAAGTCCTTTATCACCCTGTTGTAATCCAGGATCAGAAGCTCATCCGCCGGGAAAAGTACGGATAAAAAGTAATTATATTCCTCCTCACCGCTGCTCCCGTTTGAGCTTTCCCTCCGCATCCTGCATACCTTCACGGCACTTGCGCACCTGTGGTGGCCGTCACAGATATAGATATCTCCTATCCCGTCAAAAGCGCCTCTTATGGCTGCTATGTCCATGTCATCATTTATCACGAACACCCTGTGGCCCACTCCGTCGGGACTTATGAAATCATAAACCGGTTCTCCCTGCTTCACCCTGGCGGTAATGCTGCTAAGAACGTCATTATGCCTGTATCCCAAAAATATGGGGCCTGTCTGGGCGGAAAGGCGGTCCACATGGCGGATCCGGTCCAGCTCCGTGTCCTCTGTGGTGTTTTCATGCTTTTTTATCACGCCGTTTTCATAATCGGAGGCAGATGCCACGGCTACTATCCCGGTCTGGCTCCGGCCCTTTAAGGTCAGCTCATAGAGATAAAAGCAGGGCTTATCATCGGATATGAACTCACCCTTATGGATCATCTCCTCCATGATCTCCCGGGCCTTGTCATAGACCCTGTCATCATAGGTATCCACATCATCCGGAAAATTGGTCTCAGCCCTGTCTATACGCAAAAAAGACAGGGGGGCCTTTTCCGTTTCCTTCTTAGCCTCCTGTCTCGTGTACACATCATAGGGCGGCGCCGCAATATCTGCGGCGAGATCCGCTCTGGGTCTCACCGCCTTAAATGGTCTTATGTCCGCCAAAACAAATCCTCCTGTAACTATGATTATCGTCATCATCGGCAGAAAACATCTTCGGTATTTTCTGCCGAAACCCTGACTAAAAGTCATGATCTCAATACCATCGGCAGAAAACATCTTAGATATTTTCTGCCGAAACCCTGACTTCGACAAGCGAAGTCAGGGTTATTTGATCACCCTCACTCTTATGACTTCGTGTGCTTCCCTGACGCGCTTCATGATCCCTTCGGGTGCAGGGGAATCCAGATCCAGAATGGTCACTGCCCTTTCTCCCTTACTCTTTGAATTCATGTTCGCAATGTTTATACCCTCGTCTCCGAAAGCGGAAGTAAGCCTTGTCAGCACGTTTGCCACATTGTTATGGAATATCTGTATGCGGCTCACGGATTCGCAGATTCCCATGTTGATATCAGCGAAATTCACAGAATTCTTGATGTTTCCGTTCTCAAGATAGTCCCTTAACTGTCTTACCGCCATGATGGCGCAGTTTTCTTCGGATTCCTCAGTGGAGGCTCCCAGATGGGGAGTAACTATGCAGCCTTCCTGTCCCACGGTAATGGGATTCGGAAAATCGGAAACGTACTTGCGGAGCTTGCCAACTTTAAGGGCTGCTACCACAGACTCTTCATCCACCAATTCGTCTCTTGCAAAGTTAAGGAGAATGGCACTGTCCTTCATAAGCTTTATGGATTCCGCATTTATCATCTTTCTTGTGGAATCAAGAAGGGGAACATGGATCGTAATATAATCGCAGTTCGCATAGATCTCTTCCACCTTGTGAACATGCTTTATGGAACGGGACAGATGCCAGGCTGCGTCAACGGAGATATAGGGATCGTAGCCGTAAACCTCCATCCCCAGATTTGTGGCGGAATTAGCCACTTTAACGCCGATGGCTCCGAGACCGATAACTCCCAGCTTTTTATCCTTAATCTCCGTACCGGCATAATTCTTCTTCTGCTTTTCTGCGTTCTTTGCTATGTCAGGATCATTTATGCCCTGGCTGTTAAGCCAGTTTATGCCTTCAACTATGCCTCTGGAAGCATAGAACATGCCTGCCAGCACCAGCTCCTTAACTCCGTTGGCATTGGCGCCGGGAGTATTGAAAACCACTACACCCTTCTTTCCCATTTCTTCCAGAGGGATATTATTGACTCCGGCCCCGGCTCTTCCTACTGCCAGGAGTTTATCCGGGATCTCAAGCTTATGCATGTCGGCACTGCGGACCAGAACACAGTCAGCATCCTTATAAACATCACAGGACACGTAATTATCGTTAAAAACATCTATGCCCGATTTAGCTATGGGATTAAGTGAATGATACTTGAACATTTTTATTTCCTTTCTGTTTTGACCCTTATTTCAACCGTTCTTCTTTTCAAAGTCTTCCATGAATTCCACAAGCTTTGAAACACCTTCTTCCGGCATGGCGTTGTAGATACTTGCCCTCATTCCGCCGACAGTCCTGTGGCCCTTAAGGTTTACGAAACCGGCCTCCGTGGACTCGGCTATGAACTTTTTATTCAGCTCATCATCTCCGGTCACGAAAGGAACGTTCATAAGCGAACGGTATTCCTTATCCACTGTACCCTTGAACATCTTTGAGCTGTCCAGATAATCATAGAGGATCTTTGCCTTCTTCTCATTCTTTTCCTTCATGACGGAAAGACCGCCCTGCTTCTTTAACCACTTGAACACAAGTCCGCAGGTATAGATGGTATAGCAGGGAGGGGTATTGAAGAGAGATCCCGCATCAGCCTGGGTCTTATACTTAAGAAGGGTAGGGGTTCCCGGAAGTGTATCTTCCGTAACCAGATCCCCCCTTACTACCACTATGCTCATTCCGGCAGGTCCCACATTCTTCTGGACTCCGCCGTACAATACGGCATATTTGCTGATATCGTGGGGCTCGGATAAGAACATGGAGGAAACATCAGCCACCAGATCCCTGCCCTTGGTATTCGGAAGCTCCTTGTATCTGGTACCGTAAATGGTATTGTTCTGGCAGATATAAACATAGTCCATGTCATCTGTTATAGGAAGATCCGAAACATCCGGGATGTAACTGAAGGTCCTGTCTGCCGATGAAGCAAGGGCTACCGCGTCACCGTAATTCTTTGCTTCCTCATACGCTTTCTTGGCCCACTGTCCCGTGATCACATATCCGGCCTTCCTGTTCTTCATGAGATTCATGGGGATGGCGGAAAACTGTGTCCAGGCACCTCCCTGAAGGAAAAGTACCTTATAGGTATCCGGTATGCCTATCAGCTCCCTGAAATCCTTCTCGGCTTCATCGATTATCTCCTGAAACCATTTGGATCTGTGGCTCATCTCCATAACGGACTGTCCGGAGCCATGATAATCAAGCATCTCCTCCGCACAGGTCTTAAGTACTTCCTCCGGCATCATGGCCGGTCCGGCCGAAAAATTGTAAACTCTTCCCATTTTTTCACTCCTCTTTTTTCATTTTATACTACAGGTCACTCTCATCAAAGACCGCATATCTGTTCCGTCCCCTGACGGGGACTTCACAGATATGCGCATCCGGTCATTAGAATTGCGCCTGCGGCGCAAGGACCGGATGCCTGAGTGCCAGGTTTATCATACGTAACTTGCGGTACCGCAAGTTACGTATGATAAACCTGGCACTCAGGCATCCGGTCCTTGCGCCGCAGGCGCAATTCTAATGA
>JAFVEU010000199.1 GCA_017475845.1 Lachnospiraceae bacterium
CCGAAAGAATAGCATTTGGTACGTAGGAGGCTCATGAGCGTATACGGACGAGATAGGGAAAAGCGGCACCCAGTCCGTAGTATGTTGTAAGACAGGGGGAAACGGGACAAAAGAACCGTCCTGTCTTTCAATGTTAACGACAAAGATATAACATAATGATCCCCGGAATGATCAGTCCGGCAGCCAGACGGAAATAGAAAGTGTATGCGTTACGGAACTTCTGGAAAATCGCAGAATCCCCGTCCATTACAGTGAGATATAAATGCCGGTTTTCCATCCCTTACGACATCTTCCTCGCACTCTCCGCCGCGTGCCAGGATCTGATCACAACTTCTTCTCCGGAATGTACATATTGAAGCTGGTCTCCCATTATGTCCTTCATCACAGCATATGCAGCTTCCCCGGTACAATGACAGTTAAATATCTCGTTGGATACTTCTTTAATTCACGGGCCATAGCCTTTATATCGTTTATTTCCGCTTCCCTGTAATCCCTCTTTGCCACAGTGCTCGTATTAAGTACCCTTAAACTTACGTACTCAAATACCGTTTTTCTTAATGATCTCATATACTCTCTCTGCCAATATCTTGTGGCCGTCTGCTGTCAGATGCAGTGAGTCCACCTCAGAGGGATAAATATCATCTGCAGCGTTATAGAAAATACATCCATATTTCTCTGCCACCGCACGGTAGTATTCTGGGAACTTCTTTGATTCCTCTACGGCCTCTTCAAAGAAAGCCCCATAAAATGGTGATGTTCTTATGTTTCTGCCAAGCTCCGGCGGGGATATGAGAATGATCTTCGGGACATAGCCCTGTTTCTCTTCAGTAAATGTCTGAATGACATCAACGATCACTGCCACTCCGTCTGCTATCTCTTTCGCTGTCAGATGAAAGGCCGCTTTCAGATCGTTGCTGCCAAGCATCAGAACTACAATATCCACTGGCTTATGGGAATTAAGGCAGGGCTTCAGATAATCCAGCCCGTTCTTCCAGCCGTCTATCGGATCATCATGTATCGTCGTCCTGCCATTGCAGCCCTCTTCTATGACATCATAAGTATCCCCGAGAAGCTTCTGAAGCCTCCCGGGATAGCGGATATCTCCCGGATAACGCATGCCGGTCTCCGGGATATATCCGAATGTATTTGAATCTCCGTAACAAAGCACTGTAGTCATTTTTTCTCCCGGAACCTGAATTCCGCAGGGCTCTTTTCATCTGACCCTGATCCCTATCTTGTACTTCTTATTCAGGTAACTGTACTGTGCCTTGATATTGTCCTTATTATCGGGGGTAATGACAAGTACGTTGTTTCCGGACACCTGAGCATTTGCCCCCTTAAGTACCGTAAGCTCTCCTCCGTCAATATCAGTGTCAAAGAGATCCTTTACCGTTTTCTGCGCCACGGTTCCGGGTTCAACAGCCATTTTGGTCTGGGATCTCTGGGGTTTGGGCTTTTGAACCGTAAAGTGGAGCGTATATTCTGCATTATCCTCCGTGGTGAGGGTGGCGCTTCCGTCGGACTTACAGGAAATGGTGGCGGTTCCGTCTTTTTTATTCTTCTTTATCTTTATCCCGCCATCTGCCTTAAAGGTACTTCCTTCCTTAAGCCTTTGTACGGTGGTGAACTTTGATCCCTTTATGACCGTCATGGTTAGATTGTCGGGGGATATGCCCGAACCCACTGCTATGGAAAGATCGATCTTCAGCTTATTTATCTTTCCGGAGGAGATCACCGGAGCAAAATTGTCATTGGATGAAGCAAAGCCGTATTCCCCGGTATCCGGGATCTTTACCCGTTTTTCCTGTTTTTCCTTTTTATCCTCTTCTTTATTCTTATCGTCATCCGTCCCGGAAGATCCCGTAACTTCAAAAGGCGGATCCGTTTCGGGATCGTACAGCTTTTTCTCAACCTGTCCCGGAAAAGCCTGATCCTCTATATCTATCAGATTCATGTCCTTCCTGAAATACACTTTCTTAAGATTGCTGCTTAATGTAAATGCATATTTACTGATATATTCCACCCCGGAACCTATGATCACATACTCAAGGTTCTCAATAACCACAAAGGCCCACTTCTCTATCCTTTTCACGCTGTCCGGGATACACACATGTTTTAAACCCGTTTCCTCAAAGGCGCTCTGCCCTATGGATAAGAGGCCCTCCGGAAGAAGGACTTTTGTAAGGTTATGACACTGGTAAAAGGCTTCCTTCCCTATGGCCGTCACCTTCACCCCTTCGATCTCCGCAGGGATAATTGCCTCAGTCACACTCTTATCCGCACTCACAATTGTGCCGGTGTTTTTATTAAAAGTAATGGTCCCGCCTGAAACGCTATAGGCCACAAGGTCCGTATCATCTCCGCCTTCATCATCCGGGTACTCTCCCGATTCGGAAAGAACCGTCACTTCGCAATAGGCAACATAGGGGCCGCCTTTTGTTCTTGCTGTGATGGTGGCATATCCCTTTTTCACTCCTTTTACGACACCGTTCTCAACGGTAGCTGTTTCAAAATCCCCGCTCCTCCATTCGATGTCCGTATTCGAGGCATCCGAAGGAAGCACCTTTGCCTTTAGCTCCGCTTCCTCCCCGCTCTTAATGGTCAGAGTAGTCTTATCCAGCTCCACTCCCTTCACTGCCTTTGGGTCATGGATGTAATTAGCATACAGTTCAGTGACATCATCTGTAAGATTACGGTAGGGATATGCCTTTTTCCCTTC
>JAFVEU010000200.1 GCA_017475845.1 Lachnospiraceae bacterium
GAATTCCCTGAAGCATATGAGCAGTTCATAAATGTCTGCGAAACCCTTGAGAACCACTACCATGACATGCAGGATATGGAGTTCACCGTAGAGAACAAGAAGCTCTACATGCTTCAGTGCCGTAACGGAAAGAGGACGGCCCAGGCTGCCCTGAAGATCGCCTGCGATCTGGTGGACGAGGGACACAAGACCGAAGAAGAAGCGGTTGCCATGATCGATCCCAGAAACCTTGACACCCTTCTTCATCCCCAGTTTGATGCAGCTGCCATCAAGGCCGCAACCCCTATCGGAAAGGGCCTTGGAGCTTCTCCCGGAGCTGCCTGCGGTAAGATCGTGTTCACCGCTGATGATGCCGTTGCATGGGCAGACAAGGGAGAAAAGGTGATCCTTGTCCGTCTGGAAACAAGCCCCGAGGATATCACGGGCATGAAGTCCGCAGAGGGAATCCTTACAGTCCGTGGCGGAATGACCAGCCATGCCGCAGTTGTAGCCCGTGGAATGGGTGAGTGCTGCGTATCCGGCTGTGGTGATATAGCAATGGATGAGGAGAATAAGAAGTTCACCCTTGGAGGAAAGGAATTCCACGAGGGAGACTTTATCTCCATCGACGGTACCACAGGAAATATCTATGACGGAGTGATCGAAACCGTTGACGCTTCCATAGCAGGCGAATTCGGACGTATCATGGACTGGGCTGACAAGTACAGAAGGCTTAAGGTCCGTACCAATGCGGACACTCCCGCTGATGCCAGGAAGGCTACGGAGCTGGGTGCGGAAGGTATCGGTCTGTGCCGTACAGAGCATATGTTCTTTGATGAGGAGAGGATCGCGGCTTTCCGTGAGATGATCTGCTCCGATACCGCTGCAGAGAGGAAGAAAGCTCTTGATAAGATCCTTCCCTATCAGCAGGGCGACTTCGAGGGAATATTCGAGGCTATGGACGGTAATCCTGTGACCATAAGGTTCCTTGATCCCCCTCTTCATGAGTTTGTTCCCAATACCGAGGAAGAGATCGAGAAGCTGGCCAATGCCCAGGGCAAGAGCGTACAGCAGATAAAGGATATCATCCAGGGACTGCACGAGTTCAACCCCATGATGGGACACAGAGGCTGCCGTCTCACCGTTACCTATCCGGAGATCGCGGAGATGCAGACATCCGCCATCATCAGGGCTGCCATCGCGGTATCAAAGAAGCATCCTTCATGGAAGCTTGTTCCCGAGATCATGGTCCCTCTGGCAGGAGATGCCAAGGAATTCAAGTTCGTAAAGGATATAGTTGTAAAGACAGCGGATGAAGAGATAAAGAAAGCCGGTTCCAACCTTAAATATGAGGTGGGCACCATGATAGAGATCCCGAGAGCCGCTCTTACAGCTGACGAGATCGCCAGGGAAGCCGATTTCTTCTGCTTCGGAACAAACGATCTGACCCAGATGACCTTCGGTTTCTCAAGAGATGACGCCGGCAAGTTCCTGAACGCATACTATGACACCAAGATCTATGAAGCAGATCCTTTCTCAAAGCTGGATCAGACCGGTGTCGGCAAGCTCATGGAGATGTGCCTGGATCTCGGACGCCCCGTAAATCCTGCTCTTCACGCCGGTATCTGCGGAGAGCACGGCGGAGATCCCACATCTGTTGAGTTCTGTCATAAGATCGGCCTCGACTACGTTTCCTGCTCACCTTTCCGTGTACCGGTAGCAAGACTGGCAGCGGCACAGGCCGCCATAGCCGAAAAAGCCGAGAAGGAAGCAGCTTCTAAAGCGTCCTTCGTGGATGATGAGACAAAGGCTAAATTAAAGGAAGCAGCTGAAAAAGCCCAGGAGATCGCAAAGGATCTGGCCGAGACATCAGTTGATGTGGCCAAGTCAGGACTTGAAGCTCTGAAAGCAGGCGTTGAAGCTGCCGCAAAGACCTATAAAGAGACAAGAAAGAGCTGAGCGGTTATTTCAGCGGATTCCAGGAGTCCCGTTCCCCGGAGCGGGACTCCTTTATTGAAAGAAGGAGTACGGAAAGAGGTATTTATGAAAATGCTTATAAACGGAAAAGAAACAGACAGTGTTAGCGGGAGGACGGTGGAGATCCTTTCCCCGGCCACCGGAGAGGTGATAGATACGGTTCCGGTGGCGGATGAAAAGGATATAGACCTGGCGCTCTCCGCAGCGGAGACCGCCTTCAGGGGATGGAAGGATACTCCTCTTCATGAAAGAGCTTCCGTTATGATGAGGTTTGTGGAGCTTGTGAGGGGAAACAGGGATAGTCTGGCCCGCACCCTTTCATTGGACAACGGTAAGCCTATAACCCAGGCAGAAAAGGAGATAGACAATATCTTTATCTCCGTCCCTGCCTTTACCGAAAGAGCAAAGCACATACATAACGAGATGATTCCCGCCGGCATTGAAAAGAATTACGAAAAGAGTCTGCAGTTCGTAACGAGGGAACCTGTGGGGATCGTTGTGGCGATAATCCCTTTTAACTTTCCGTCGAATCTTTTCTGCCAGAAGGTGATCCCTTCTCTGTTAATGGGAAATACCTGTGTGGTACTTCCGCCTTCCGGCAATCCTCTTACGGTCCTTTCTCTGAGCCGTCTCCTTATTGAAGCCGGAGTGCCTGCGGGGGTAATAAACTGCATTACCGCCCCGGGAGCCGTAAAGGAAGCGGCAGTAAGGGACAGGAGAGTTTCCCTTGTGACACTTACCGGCAGTACGGAAACCGGTATAAAGACTGCCCGGGCAGCGGCTGAAAACCTTATCCCCACAGCCCTTGAGCTGGGGGGAAACGATGCCTTTATCGTTATGGATGACGCTGACATGGATATCGTAATCCGCGAGCTCTTTGTGGGAAGACTTATAAATGCAGGCCAGATCTGCTGCGCCAGCAAGCGTTTCCTGATCCATAATTCCCGTATAAGGGAGTTCACGGACAGAGCAGTGGAATACGTAAAGACACTTAAAATGGGAGATCCCCTTGACCGGGATACCACCCTTGGCTGTCTCATCAATGAAAAGGCAGCCATGGAAGTGGAAGAGCAGGTGAAGGATACTGCAGCTGAGGGCGCAAAGATCCTTACAGGCGGAAAGCGTCAGGGTGCCTTTTTTGAGGCTACCATTCTTACAGATGTCACCCGGGACATGGACATCATGAAGGACATGGAGGTCTTCGGCCCTGTGATCCCCGTTATCGGCTTCGATACTGCAGAAGAAGCCATAGAGATCGCAAATAACACGGTTTACGGCCTTTCCGGCTGCGTCTTCTCCGAGGACTATAGGAAGATCCTCAGGATAGCTTCAGCCATGGAGAGCGGCAACGTGGTCGTGAACGGGGCTTCGAATCTCCGCTCCTTTGAAATCCCCTTCGGGGGC
>JAFVEU010000201.1 GCA_017475845.1 Lachnospiraceae bacterium
AAGGTTAATGCCGACAGCCGCGCTACCTTCTGTAATCAGGCAGGTACCACGGAGGTTGGACAGGCCCTTATCGATGCGGTTCTCGACCTTTCAGGCGGAGAGGGACAGTACGCTATCCTTTCAGCTACATCACAGGCAACAAACCAGAACGCATGGATCGAGGCAATGAAGTCGATTCAGGAAAGCGACAGCAAATATGCAAATCTTGAGCTGGTAGAAGTTGCATATGGTGATGATGAGCCCCAGAAGTCAACAGACCAGACACAGGCTCTCCTTTCAAAGTACCCTGACCTTAAGGTCATCTGCGCTCCCACAACCGTTGGTATAGCAGCAGCAGCGAAAGTCCTTCAGGATCAGAAATCTTCCGTTAAGCTTACAGGCCTGGGTCTCCCTTCCGAAATGGCAGAATATATCGGAAAAGATGATGCTCATTCCTGCCCTTATATGTTCCTCTGGAACCCCAGCGACCTTGCCAAGCTTGCGGCATACACATCAATAGCCCTTGTAAAGGGTGAGATCACCGGCGCAGTTGGTGAGAAATTTACCGCAGGCGAGATGGGTGAATATGAGCTTAAGGATGCAGGAGACGGCGGATCAGAGCTTATCCTCGGACCTCCTTTCCAGTTCAATCCCGAAAACATCGCAGAGTGGAAGGATGTATATTGATAATCGTTGATCGCCTTTTTACGCTCCATTTATACTAATTCCTTTTTTCGGGCGCAGTCTCCTGGCTGCGCCCTGTTTTCAAAAACTTTTTGAGGAGGTTTTATATGTTAGTTGAGACAAAAGCAAAGGTCGGGGTCTTTTCCATAGCTCTTGGCGCATACCTGCCCCAGTTTCCTTCCCTGGTTCCGGAATTTAATAAGCAGTTTGAGGATTTCAAAAAGACGATCCCGGATACGGTGGAAATAATCGACGGCGGAGTTGTGACCACAAAGGAGCAGTCACAGGAAGCAGGGGATAAGTTCAGGGCAGCGGATGTGGATCTCATTTTCATGCAGCTTCTGACATATGCCACATCCTATAACATGCTTCCTGCAGTAAAGGATCTGGATGTGCCGGTGGTTCTGGTAAACGTGCAGAAGCTTAAAGCTCTTGATTATGATACGGCAGGCACTGCCGAATGGCTTGGGGAAGCCTATGCCTGCGGCGCTGTGGGAGAAATGGTTGCAGACTTAAACCGATTCGGGAAAAGATCTGCCGTCATCACAGGCGTGGTGGAGGGCGGAGACCCGGAGGTGGCACGGGAGATCGATGAGTGGTGCAGAGCAGCCCAGACCAGGCGGAGGTTCAGGGACACAAATCTCGCCCAGATAGGCAGGCCCTACCCCGGAATGATGGATCTTTATATAGATGAGTCTAATCTGTATCACAGGATGGGCCTTTACACTAAGCAGTTTGACTGGGAAAAGATCTGGGCCATCGCTGATGATATCACCGATGAGGAAGCAATAAGAGCCAAGGCCGAGGACATAATGAATACCTTTGATGTGGAGGGCGGCGGATCTCCTGACAATATGCATGAGATGGCAAAGTATGTGGTAGCCTTTGAAAGGTGGGTTCAGGAAGAAAAGCTGGGGCTTGTGGCTTCACACTATGACGGTTTCTCAAAGGGTCAGGCAGGGGTTGTGGACAGCCTGCTTATACCCGCTTTCTCAATGCTCATAAAGCAGGGAACAGCCTGTGCGGTGGAGGGTGACATCAAGGTTGCCATGGCCATGAGCATCATGAAGACAATATGCGGCAGCGGTCAGCTTTCGGAAATGTATACCATAGATTTCAACGACAATGTGACTCTTATCGGGCACAGCGGATCGGGAGATGCGGATTTTTCCAAAGAGAGGAAGCCTACCATGAAGATCGTGGATGTGTTCCACGGAAAGACCGGAGGAGGGTATCTCACCCAGTTCTATCCTCCCGAAGGGGATGTGACCTATTTAGCCATCACCCAGGATATGGACGGACATTTTAAATTCGTGGTTGCAGAGGGGACAAATGTGGCCGGAAAGATATTTAAGAACGGCGACACCATGAAGAGAGTGGCTTTCTCCATAAGCGCAACGGAATTCGTTACCAGATGGAGCGAGGCCGGACCTACCCATCATTTCGCGGCGGGCATCGGAAGACATATAAGCGTATTGAAAAAAGTGGCAAAGATACTGAACGTGCCTGTTGAAGTAGTTACGCAATAGATGTATCATAAAAGAACAGTCCGGGGTTACCGGGGTTTCTTTCAAACAACACAGGGAGACAGTATATGAATAAGTATCTTGCTATTGATTTTGGTGCTTCAAGCGGAAGGCACATCATAGGAACCCTTGAGGAAGGAAAGATAGTCCTTAAGGAAATGCACCGTTTTGATAACGGTCCGAAAAAGAGGAACGGCCACTACTGCTGGGATATCCCCTATCTCTTTGGAGAGATAAAGAAAGGGCTTAAGAAATGTAAGGAAGCGGGAGAGATTCCCGATTATCTGGGTATCGACACCTGGGGCGTGGATTTTGTCCTCCTTGATAAGGACGGAGAGCTTCTGGGAGATACGGTGAGCTACCGTGACAGCCGTACCCGGGGGATGGATGAAGAGGTATATAAGATAATCCCGGAAGAGGAGCTTTACGCCCGGACCGGAATACAGAAAGCCATATTCAACACCATATACCAGCTTATGGCCATAAAGAAGAGCGATCCGGAAATCCTTGAGAAAGCGGAGACGCTGCTTATGCTCCCGGATTATTTCCAGTTCCTTTTAACCGGGGTGGCAATGAGTGAATACACCGAGGCGACCACCAGCAACCTTGTGGATCCCCGCTCTTTTGAATGGGATTATGAGCTTATTGAAAAGCTTGGATTTAAGAAGTCCATCTTTAAGAGCTTAAAGATGCCGGGGACTTATGTGGGTTCCTTAAAGAAGGAGATACAGGAAGAGGTGGGCTTTGACTGCAGGGTGATCAAGGCGGCAAGCCATGACACGGCTTCTGCGGTAATGAGCGTTCCCGCTACGGATGACAGCGATAATCTCTATATAAGCTCCGGAACCTGGTCCCTTATGGGAGTTGAAAACAAAGAGGCTATATGCACGCATGAGAGCTGGGAAAAGAACCTTACGAACGAAGGAGGCTACGACCGCCGTTTCCGCTTCTTAAAGAATATAATGGGTCTCTGGATGATACAGCAGGTACGGCATGAGACAGGGGATAAGTATTCCTGGGACGAATTAAGTAAAATGGCTTATTCGAAGCTGGACCTTGCTTCCAGGGTGAACGTGGATGACGACTGTTTCCTTGCTCCGGAAAGCATGACAGATGAGATAAAGGCCTATTGTGAAAGAACAGGGCAAAAGGTTCCGGAAGGAACCGATGAGGTAGCAGCTGTTGTCTATCAGAGCCTTGTGGATGCCTACGGACGTACCATTGATGAGATCGAAGAGGTGACCGGCAGGAATTACAAGAGCATACACATAGTGGGCGGCGGCTCAATGAACCCCTTCATCAACAGCCTTACTGCAAGAAAAACCGGCAGGACAGTTATCGCAGGTCCCGGGGAGGCTACGGCTATCGGAAATATTGCAGCGCAGATGATAGAAGCCGGGGATTTCAAGGATCTTATGGAAGCCAGAAAGTGTATTTACGAAAGCTTCGGAGTTAAGGAGTATCTTCCAACAGACCCGGTGATTGCGAGAGGAAAGCTGTAAGGTTTCGGTATACAGGAGGTTTTTATGACGGCAGCGAAGAACAGTAATAAAAAAACCACGGAGAAAAGCGCTTCCGAGGAGAAAAGCGCTTCCGTAAAGACGGGAGAAAAGGCGAGATCCATGGAGATCAAAAAAGCAGAGGACAAAGCAGCTCTCAAGTCAGCGGTACAAAAGAGAAAGGCTGAGGTCGAAAAAAAGGTGATAGAGGCAGCGGATAAACAGGTTATGGCTGCGGTCACAGAGGATCACGGGATAAATGCCCATTACGATCTGAACACGCCTCTTCCGACTTTTCTGCTTTAATAATTAAAGAATCATAGCTTTTGGAGCGGATCCTTAAGGGATCCGCTCTTTATTTGAAAAAAATATAGAAAATATGACCGGATTATTGTAAAATCAAGATAACTGTACGTAATCCGAAGGGTTCAGGACAGCTGCGGATCAAAGAGGCATTTACAAAGACTGTTTACATAGCGGGGTGTGTATGAAAAATTTCAAAAGATTTCTTGTCATTCTCATGATCATGGTTCCCGTACTGGCAACGCCGGTGGCTGCCGGGGGAAGATTCTACGGGAAAAGAGC
>JAFVEU010000202.1 GCA_017475845.1 Lachnospiraceae bacterium
AAGGGACCTTATGTGCCCCAGTTTATAGCTCCGGACGCAGAAGTGCTGGTGGTGGATGATAATCCCATGAACCTGAATGTCATAAAGGGGCTTTTAAAGGCCACAAAGGTCTTTGTTTCCACTGCGTCAAGCGGTGAGGAGTGCCTTGAGAAGCTTAAATACAGCAGCTTCAACGTGGTGCTCTTAGACCACATGATGCCGGGAATGGACGGGATAGAAACTCTTGAAAAGATAAGGGTGAACCATCCGGACCTTCCGGTATATGCCCTGACAGCCAATTCCATGGCAGGGGGAGAGGAATTCTATAAATCCAAGGGCTTCGACGGCTATCTTTCAAAGCCCATAGAAAGCGCAGTGCTTGAAAGAGCCATTATGAAGCATATTCCCGAGGAGATAATGATGAAGCCCTCGGCAGTGGATGCGGTATCCGAGCCGGAGGAGCTGCCGGAAGATATGCTGTGGCTTACTGAAACAGAGGGGATAAGTGTTCCGGAGGGCATAAAGAACTCAGGAGGTGTATCATCATACCTCTTCTCCCTTAAGCTGTTCCTGGATACCATGGACGGCAACGCGGAAGTGATAGAAAACGCCTATAAGGATAAGGATATAAAGCTTTATACGGTAAAGGTCCATGCCTTAAAGAGCTCGGCCAGGATAATCGGAGCTTCCGGACTCTCCGCCCTTGCGGAAAAGCTTGAGGAAGCGGGCAATAAGGAGGATATGGCCTTTATCGATGCAAATACGGATAAGTTCCTGTCGGATTACAGATCATATAAGGAAAAGCTGTCCCGGATGAAGGGAGAAGGAGCTGCGGATGACAGGGCGGAGATGGATCCCGCAGAGCTAAAGGAAGCGTATGCGGTCATCAGGGAATTCATTCCCCAGATGGACTATGACGCCGTCGAAATGATGATCGGACAGCTGAAAGAGTACAAACTCCCTCCGGAAGACGAGGAGAAGGTGGCAGAGCTGGAAAAGAAGCTTAAGGTACTTGACTGGGAGGGGATGGAAGAGCTGGTATAGACACAGGCACAAGGCTAAGACGCTGGGCAATTATCCGGTCAGCGGGGCAGGGGATGTCGAAGGAATTGGCGAGAGGAAACAATGGAAAAAGAAGGAACCGAAGATCAGATTGTAAAATTAAGGTGGCTCAGGTCGAAGCTGGGAATGAACAGAACGGTATTTGCCCGGGATATGGGTATTCCGTTAAGAACAGTAGAGGAGTGGGAAGCCGGACAAAGAAAGATGCCGGATTACCTTTTGAAGTTTTTGATGTATTATGCCCTTGGCAGAAAAGTGTTATTTAAGAACAGGGATAAAGAGTATATGGAAATGCTGAGAGAGGTTGAGGGAGAAATAAAAGAAGGATAAAAAAGCTTGCATTTCATCTCCATTTATTGTACCATCAAAATACCACTCAATGAGTGGTATTTTGAACAATATTAGGAGGTGACAAAATGATACTGTCAAGAGATGATCTGCGTGCAATAAGAGAGGTTGTAGATGATTCTGTTAAAGGTACGAATGAAATAGCCGGGTGCCGGGAGAGCGCATATGACCGGTATATGAGAGCAGCAAAATTATTTGAAGATAAGATCAAGCTTCTGGATATGGTGGTAGAGGTTGTCAAGATACATTCCATGCAAATTGAGGAATTAAAACGTAAACAGGCACAAACCCAAGCCGAATCCATCCAGATAAAGAACTATCTGTAAAAACCCGATCCGGCTGATAATGGGAAGAACTGACAGCGTAAAGGATCCGGACCCTTATGAAAACCGGAAAATGG